>CBDULU010000144.1:0-5752 GCA_965368155.1 uncultured Flavobacteriaceae bacterium | reverse complement strand
GAATTGATCACATGGTCATATCGGGCCAGCCATCTAAAAGAATCCTCAGTTATAAGATCAACAATGTCATTGGTCACTACTTTCGCCGAGCAAATATGAGGTGCATTGATCAGCAAACACTGTCTGCTATCAGTTGACAAAACTACTCCGGGCAAAGTCGTATATATTGTTTCATTATCCTTGCGCCCTGAAGCTTTATTTAGAGGACTTAAAGCAATATGGGTAATGGTTTCCGTCATACCATAAGTGGCGTAAATTTTTGTACGAAGCGACGATATTTTATTGATAATGGAATCTGACACCTTCCCTCCACCTACAATAAGCGTCTTGATATTCTCGAGATGATTAATGCTATTAAAAAGCTGCAAGGGAACCATGGCAGAAAAATCGTAGCCTATGTCTTTTGGGATTCTTGGTGAGGATGTTGAATCGATTACATCCAGATGCCAACCCATTACCATAGATCTTACCAACATCATTCTACCTGCGATAAAACCCAATGGCAAACATAGCAAGGCTCTCGAGCAAGCTTCCAGTCCAAAAAATGTAGCTGTGGCTCTTGCGGAATTGATCATATGTTCCCGACTCAAGCTAATGGTCTTAGGCTTACCCGTTGACCCTGAAGTCTTCATTTGTATTTGACCAAATTCACCAAACCATTCATGTATAAAAATTGACAATTCAGGATAGTGATCTGCTACAAAATCTACAATGTCCTGATCTGAGGTAAAAGAATGACCGTCCCAAGTAAAATCTTTATGCCACAATTTAGCTTTCATCTGACTCGGGCGCTTGACTTATTTTTCCAAATAATTTGTGATTCCAGTTGGACCAACCATACTTTTTTGAAAAGAATAGAATGACCAAAGGATATACAATAAACACAGGTAAGAACATATACATGCTCAAAGAGGGTTCTGAAATATCTTTAAAAAGTGCCTCTGTTTGAAAGGCTGCCCAATTGACGGTTACAAATACGGCCGCAACTATATTATTTGCTGCGTGCATTCCTAAGGCCAATTCTGAACCTTCATCCATTAAGGTAACGATCCCAAATAAAAATCCTGTTCCGATATAATAGATCAAAATCATATATCCCAGCTTCTCTATCTCAGGATTAAAAGCATGCATTAGACCAAAGCCTATGGAGGTAAACAAGAAAGGAACGGCTGCGCTTTTAAACAAAATCCCTATTCCCTGCATCAAATAACCTCTAAACAAAAGCTCCTCAAAACTGGTCTGTAAAGGAATAAAAACAAAGGCCACAACTACCAGGATAGCAAAGGGAACGGGTTTAAAATTATAGACAAAATGTTCAGGAGCCATCCAGTAATCAATGGCTAAAAACACAATGGATACTAAAAACCAAAAGCCAAAACCATAAAATATACGATTCCAATCAATATGCTGCCTCGAAGTGATCAAGCTAGTGATACTTCTTAAATGAATCTGTTTTACAGAAAAAAGCAAGGCCAGTAAGCCTATGACAAACATGAGCAAGATGGCAAATAAATACAGGTTAGAATCAATTCCAAGATCAGCAAATGCATTTTGTGAACTGTCCATCAATTGCACCAGGTCATCTGACTGGTTAAAGGCTACCATGAATAAGGGAATAACTCCCAATAACTGCCATCCTAAAAATACAACTATGATGGTCAGTAAATAACGCCACCATTCGTTTTTACCTTTATACGCCTGTTCTATAAAATTCATCAGATCAAATTAATTATTCGCTAAAAATAGCATTATTCACCAAGAAAATCCGCGAGGTCTCCCCATTTTTGTTTTGGGTCATAGTGCAAGGCTCCTTTACTTACATACAATGGTGAGTCTATATTATTGTCAAATAAACTTCCTGTACCCAGACCCTGAGGCATATCATTGTTCAAGGTGTAGCAAAATTGTGCTATGGCATTCAAACCTATGTTGCTTTCCAAGGCCGAAGTGATCCACCAGCCTATGCCAAACTCTTCCGCAAGCGAGATCCATTCTTTGCTTCCAAAAAATCCTCCTATCAAACTGGGCTTTAAAATAATAAATTGTGGCTGAATCTTTTTTAACATAGCTCTTTTTTCCTCCGTATGCAGTATACCGATTAATTCCTCATCGAGCGCAATGGGTATAGGGCTCGCTTTACACAGATCGGTCATCAGCTCCCACTGCCCTGCTTTGACAGGCTGTTCAATGGAATGTATGCCAAAGGCTGCCAATTGTTCTAATTTAGTTAATGCATCTTCCTTTGTAAAAGCGCCATTGGCATCTACTCTAAGTTCGAGCTCAGAAGAACTATAATGCTTTCTTATACCTTCAAGAATGCCTAACTCTGTATTAAAATCGATGGCCCCTATCTTCATTTTCAAAGTCGTAAAACCCTCTTCCAATTTATTGGCGATCTGCTCCTGCATAAATTGCTTATCGCCCATCCAGATCAAACCATTGATAGGAATACTATCCTTTCCCTTACTAAAATCAGATGGAAACATATCATAATTATTATTGGCCTTAAGGGATAAAATAGCTTGCTCCAAACCGAATTGAATGGAGGGAAACTCCATAAGCTCCGCATACAGTTTTTCAAAACTCCAATGAATATGTTTGCATAACCATGCTAACTTTTCCTCATAGTCTGGTCTGTCATCACAACTTAAACCCCTAAAAATACCACACTCTCCTACTCCAACGTGATCGCCAGATTTAATGACCAAAAAATAGGTTTCTTTTTGATGCAGTACACCCCTGGAGGTCCCTCCCGGTCTTTTAAAATTGAGTAGGTATTTATAAAATTGAGCTTCTATTTGAGAATGATTTAATGATGTAATGATCTATTGATGCAATTCCAAGACAAATATATGCTATTTTAAACAGCGAGGTATAGGATAGAAAATGACAAATAAAACATTTTTTGTATCTTTAAAACATCAGAATACTCAGTATTTCAAACAATTAAGCTATGAAACCCCTACTGTTATTCGTCTTGTTATTGGCTCATTCAATACATGGACAAGCGTTGCTCATGGAAGTTTTACCACTTTCAAACTCAAAAGTCACCTATAAAAAAGTACATGAAGTTATCGGTGATTCCAAAATCGACCTCTGCACTAAAGCAGGAGATTGGTACGAAAACCAAGCAATTCAATTAGAGATCAATAAACCCCTTGACGATACACATCATTATTTGTCAGGAACCTATTCGTTTAAAACCCTGTGGGGACCTAATGACTTCCCTGAATTATATAAGGAAGTACAGTTTAAGATCAATCTAACCTTAAAGAACGAAAGGTATCAATATGAAATATCCAAGTTTATCGTAAAGGAATCGAATCAGGCCATACAATTGGAAATCTATAAAATGGATCATAAAAAGCTCTACAAATATAATAAGGCCTTTTATCAGCGTATTGATGCAGAGATCAATAACCTAATCACAAGCTTGGTAAAAACAATGGATCAATGATAAAATGAAACAAATTATTCTATCCTTACCTCACTATATCATGTTTCATTATCATCTCCGTCCAGCCTCCTCCTGAAACCATATGAATGGGCACAATAGAATTCTGATCTACTTCAATCTCTTCTCTTTTATAATCCTCTGCATGATGTTCCGCATTTAACCCATCCTTCATAATTTCCATAGTATAGGTTCCTGCTTTTAAAAAATCAAGTTTAACCTTAAAATCCCGCGGGGTATCATCGGTCATTCCTCCCATATACCAGTTTTCACCATTTCGCCGTGCTACCAAAACATAGTCAGCAACTTTTGCTTCAAGTACCATAGTTTCATCCCAGGTAGTCGGAATACTTGTCATAAAATCAACTGATTCCTGCTCTTTTTTGTACCTGGTTGGGGATTCGCATAACATCTGTAACGGCGCTTCATAAACCACATACATAGCGAGTTGATGACAGCGAGTTCCTAGAGCCATGGGGCGTGTAAAACTGATGCTATAATTCTCTTCATGCGAATTGGCCATGGCTCCTGGCGTAAAATCCATAGGGCCCGCAGCCATTCTGATAAAAGGGATGGTCACATTGTGTTCAGGACTGATATCTGCACTCCATTTGTTGTTTTCATTGCCCTTTACCCCTTCATAATTGATCACGTTTGGCCAAACTCTCTCAATACCTGCCGGTTTAAAAGCACCGTGATAATCAACCATTAATTGCAGACTGGCAGCTTTTAAAGCGATGGTTTCATAGGATCTGACCATGTATTGATCACTTCTTTGCATAAAATCAACTTTGATCCCTTTTACGCCCCATGAAGCATATAACTTCAAGATCTCATCGGTGTTTTCATCTAAGGGCTTCCATAAAACCCATAAAATGATTTCTACCCCCTTATCCTTTCCATAGGCGACCAATTCTTTGATATCAATATCAGGATTCGCTTCTAGAATTTCAGTAGTTGACTTGGTCCATCCCTCGTCCAGGATCACATATTCAATTCCGTTATCAGCGGCAAAATCAATATAATACTTATAGGTTTCCGTATTGATACCGGCTTCAAAATCTATACCATAAATATTATTCGCATTATACCAGTCCCAAGCCACTTTTCCCGGTTTGATCCAGGAAGCATCTTCAATTTTTGATCTTCCAGATAATTGGGTGACCAGGTTAGATTCTAAGAATACATTATCATTATTTCCAATGATAAAGACCCTCCAGGGATAATCCCTAGCACCTGATACCTTGGCAATATAATCGGCCTCTTCTTCTAAAATTTGATTCCTGTCTGGTGATTCGGCTTCATTAGCCACTGCTTTTAAAACATATTTCGGAAAATCGGCCTTCAAATTACCTTTTCCGTCATACCTTAAAAACATACCAGGATAGTCATGCAATGAAGCTTCGGTAAATAAGACTTTGGATGTTTTGTTTTCGAACATAACAGGCAAACTACAAAAATCATCCTGCTCGAGTTCTGCCAAAGGCTTATGCAAATAAATTCTTTCATTATGAGAATACATTGATTCCTCTTGAGGGAAAAAGGTTTTTGCAGTTTCGGGAAACCTAAGACTCAGTTCCTCCTCATATACCGCTGTCGTCTTTTTACTTTTATCCTTGAATCTATAGGCGACCCCATCATTATATACCCTAAATATAATCTGATAGGTACCCTTAAAATCTAAAGTTATTTCATTGAACTTACTTTCTATACGGGCGTCTCTGTGCGGTATTTGAGGTTCAAAAACTTCTTCTTTTGCTTCCACTTTTACCTTTTTTACAACAGGCTTTATCCCTAAAAACCGGCCCTTATCCATGGTCATGGAAATACTAGCGCTTTCTATAACAGTAACTTCATCAAGAGTTACAGTCCAGCTGATTTGATTCTCGGTACTCACTTTCAAGCTAATCCTTTTATCGGGTGACGTTACCGGATCAATCTGAGCCAAAAGCGAGGCATTAAAAACAAACAAAAAAATAAAAAAGACAATGGATTTAGTTGATGAAACGTAAGACATATCAATAATATTTGAAGAGAGATATAAATATAAAAAATCTCTTTCATTAAGCTTCACAATATTCCATATAACAATTATATTTGTGTGCTCAATATGCCTTAAAAAGGAATTTTTCAATGCCCTCGTAGTTCAACGGATAGAACAAAAGTTTCCTAAACTTTAGATCTAGGTTCGATTCCTAGCGAGGGTACAACGACTCATCTACCTCCTTGATGACCCAAATCATTCAGTCTCTTGACCATACTCATTGCAAGTTTCATAGTCCTATAAGATATTTGTAT
>CBDULU010000143.1:0-5843 GCA_965368155.1 uncultured Flavobacteriaceae bacterium | reverse complement strand
AGCCGAATTTGTTTCTCCTGAAAAAATGGAGGAGATTGAGGGAATCTATAAGACCAATCAATTTGTTTCATCTGTTTCTTACGATAAACCGTTGATAGACCTTCTCACAAAAAATGTACGCAGGATCAGTTTATTCATTCTTATATTTTGTGGACTTGCCACTTTGGTAGTGGTGGTTCTTATCAATAGTTCCATTAGGTTATCTGTTTATTCTAAAAGGTTTACCATAAAAACCATGCAAATGGTTGGCGCCACAAAACGTTTTATAAGGAAGCCATTTATATGGAACAGTGTTAAATTAGGGATTTTAGGAGCAATTCTTGCCATAATTGAATTGGCCTTGCTTTTGTATTATATGAATACGACTTTTCCAGAATTTGGAATGATTGACAATAGAGTAGAGATGGCCGGTTTGTTTGGAATTATATTTGGAATGGGTATCCTCATTACCTGGATAAGTACTTTTTTGGCAACACAAAGATTTTTAAATTTAAGAACTGACGAATTATACTATTAATATGGCGAAGAAAAATAAAGATCAGGGTGAATTCCTTTTTGGGAAAAAAAATTACTTGATCATGATTGTAGGTGTAGCTGTAATTTTAATTGGATTTGCGCTTATGATGGGTGGAGGAAGTGATGACCCCAATATATTTAATGAAGAAATCTATAACTTTAGAAGAATTAGATTGGCCCCAACAATAGTGCTTATTGGTTTAGCCATTGAAGTTTATGCCATTATGGCCAATCCCGGCAAATAACTTTAAAGTGAAAATGCTAACTCTTATTGACACCAAATAATCATGAATTACTTAGAAGCTATCATCCTTGGAATCGTCCAGGGTCTTACTGAATTCTTGCCTGTGTCTTCGAGCGGTCATTTGGAATTGGCAAAGGTTATTTTTGGAGACAATTCTGTTCCGAAAGAAAGTCTAACTTTTACAGTTGTTTTACATTTTGCCACTGCACTTAGTACTTTAGTCATCTTTAGAAAGGATGTTATTGAGATCATAAAAGGACTCTTTCAATTCAAAAAGAATGAAGAATTTATGTTCTCTGCAAAAATTATAATTTCAATGATCCCTGCAACGATCATTGGTTTGATGTTTGAAGAAGAGCTCGAAGCTTTTTTCAACGGAAATGTGTTACTTGTTGGGTTTATGCTTCTCATTACTGGTTTGTTATTATTTCTGGCTGACAAAGCGAAAAATACTAACAAAAATGTCTCAAACACAAATGCCTTTATCATAGGGATTTCACAGGCAATTGCCATGTTACCAGGAATTTCGCGCTCTGGAGCAACAATTTCAACTTCTGTGCTACTTGGCGTGGATAGGACCAAAGCAGCACGCTTTTCATTTTTGATGGTAGTCCCTTTAATTCTTGGAAAGGTTGCCAAAGATTTTATGGGAGGTCATATCAGTTTTAGTGATGAAAACTTCGGAGTAATGGCAGTTGGATTTATAGCATCATTTATATCAGGACTAATAGCCTGCAGTTGGATGATTAGTTTGGTGAAAAAAAGTAAACTCTACTATTTCTCCGCTTATTGTTTTATCGTAGGAACCATTGCTGTTGGTTACGCCTATTTTTACATGTAATGGAAGTTGAAGATTTTTTAACCGGTAAGGTTCTCGTCATTGACAAACCCTTGAACTGGACTTCTTTTCAAGTGGTCAATAAAATTCGTTGGGCCATTCGTAGAAAATTTAATCTAAAAAAAATCAAGGTGGGTCATGCAGGTACTCTCGATCCATTGGCTACTGGTTTGTTGATCATATGCACCGGAAAAATGACCAAAAAGATCAATGAGTATCAGGCCGAAAACAAAGAATATACGGGAACCATAACGCTAGGAGCTACAACGCCTTCCTTTGATCTTGAAACTGAGATTGACAATTCTTTTCCAACTGAACATATCACAGAAGAACTCATTTTCTCTGCTGCTGAATCTTTTAAGGGGTTGATCGAACAAAAACCCCCCATTTACTCTGCCATAAAAAAAGATGGTATACGATTGTATGAATTGGCCCGTAAGGGAGAACAGACAGAAATCAAATCAAGGGAAGTAACTATTTTAGATTTTGAAATAACTAAAATTGAATTACCTATAGTGCACTTTAGGATTCTCTGTAGTAAAGGCACCTATATCAGATCAATTGCAAATGATTTTGGGAAAAAACTGCAAAGCGGGGGACATTTGTCGTCACTTCGAAGAACTAAAAGCGGAGATTTTGATCTGTCAAAAGCAATAAGCCCAGAGTCTTTTGTACAAGAGCTTAAAGCTTAAAAGAAATGTGACAGCCAACTCTCTCCTGCAGGAATTTCCCAGGAATTTTCAAACTCATATTTTGTATTGATCATATGGTCAAATACCACGGTTTTTTTTGATACCCCTTTATTTTTGATCAATACCTTAAAATCAGGGATCTCCTTCATTTGGACATATTGTCCTTGCTTAAAACACACATTCACTTTATCTAATAAAACAAGATCAAAGTGTTTCTCAAGCTTCTGGATAAAACCAACTAATAAATTATGCTGGTCCAGACTTAAAGGCGTTTTCTCTGAAATAATAAAAACAATAAATCTAAAGTATTCAAGCTTAAAACAAATATCAACTCCGTCAAATTCTTGACAAAAATTTCTTAATTCCTGCTCTATTTCAGGTAATTCAACAGGGAAGAATTTCCTGCTTCCAGGATAAATTAAAACTTTTGCTTCGGATGTTAATTCCTCATAAGACACCAGCATATTAAAGGATCAACTCATCTATAAGTTCGACCATTTCCATTTCAATATGCAAACCTCTGTCTTCATTATACCAGTTTTGAAGATCCGTTTTTAATTTGGCATCAATCTTTCCGTGTTTTTCCTTGTAATCAATTACCATTTTTGTGGCTTTAGCCGATCTAGGACCCCATGAGCCCACTACTTCTTTAGAGTTATTATCAACTACAATTAATTTGGGAATAGACTTGTTACCATTGGTAAGAAATTGATTCATCAATTCTTCATTCTCATCTCTTAATACCACCTTAAGATCAATTCTTTCATTGGCTTCGGCAAATTTATTAATCACAGGAAGTGTCTGAGCAGCATCTCCACACCAGCTTTCTGTAAGTACCAGCCAGGTAAAGTCTCTATTGATTTTTTGCGCTTTGCTAAGGGTCTCTTCATTCAGTTTAGTTTGCTTATCAAGGCGTTTCATTCTCTGGTTGTTCAACTTGGTAAAGTGAAATAAATCTTCATTTTGATTCATTCCTGTTGATTTACCCTCCTTGAGTAATTCCAGCACCATTTTCTTATACTCTGTATAGCTATGTGCTGTTTGTAAACTTTTCTCTAATATATTCTTCATTTTTTTTCTTCTTTGAGTCCAATTAGACGTAACAAAAATAGAAACTAACTAGATGGTATAATGTAACCCCTGTAACATAGTTACGACCATTTGATCAAGGTCCGTTTTTGCCTCCCAACCCCAGTCTTTTTTCGCTTGAGAATCATCCACACTTTCAGGCCAGGTTTTAGCTATTTCCTGACGAGAGTCTGGTTTGTAGTTTATCGTAAATTCTGGAATCTGCTTTGTAATGGCCTGGGCAAGTTCTTTAGGTGAAAAGCTGAAGGCACCTAAGTTATAAGAAATATAAGAGCTCATTCTAGGTGCTTGCATGACTTCTATTGTCGCATTAATAGCATCATCCATATACATCATAGGCAATACCGTATCTTCTTCCAGAAAACAGGTATAAGACTTTCTTTTGATGGCTTCATAAAAGATCTCAACCGCATAATCTGTTGTTCCACCCCCAGGAGTTGTTTTATAACTAATTAATCCCGGATATCGAATACTTCTAACATCAACACCGTATTTCTGACTGTAATAGGCACACCAGTTTTCTCCGGCAAGTTTGCTAATTCCATAAACTGTAGATGGCTTAATAATCGTATCCTGTGGCGTATTTTTCTTTGGGGTATCAGGACCAAAAACTGCTATAGAACTAGGCCAAAACACCTTATCAATTACTCCGTTTTTGGCAAGATCAAGAATACTAAAAAGTGAACTCATATTCAATTCCCATGCCATCTGAGGGTTCTGCTCGGCAATTACAGAAAGTATAGCTACCATCAAATAAACTTCCTTGATCTGATGCTTTTCCAACACTTCTTTTATGTCGTTTTTATTCGTAACATCAAGAAATTCAAAGGGTCCGGATTCCATTACTTCATAATTTCCTTTTCGGATATCAGAAGCCACTACATTTTCGTTACCATAGATCTCTCTGAGTTTTAGGACCAACTCTGTTCCTATTTGTCCACTTGAACCTATAATTAGAATTTTAGAATCCATCTTTTAAATTTTAAACAATGTGTCAAAGATAGTAGTTCTAACAGAGAAAAACTATTGATTCAGTATGAAGCCCTTTGATATTATTGCTTATTTTTGAATCATCAAAACAAGTGCCATGCCCAAGATTTTTGTTGTTTTTTTAATGCTAACATTTTGCCTTTCTGCTTGTAAAAACAAAGAGCAAAAAACTGAGGAAGAAAATGATTCCAGTCCTTTGGAAAGTAGTATGATCAAATCCGAAAAGCCTATTACCAGGCTCAATTCCAAATCTGAAGACTTGATCTCAACTTGGCCTGAATATCAAAAATTTGATGAATTGATCACTCAATATCAGGAAATATCAATGAATGAAGCGCTTCTGAATAGCGTAGAACTTTCAGCACTTGCCAAGGAACTAAGAGATTCCATACGGGTTGAAAAACTCAACATTCCAGAAGTGAAAATAAGATTGAATGTATTGTATAGCGAAACCTTACGACTCGCTGATATGTCAACCATTCCGACAATTACAGAAGTGTTGGTCGCTGAGGAAAATAATAACGTAATTGATGCTTATTCAGCCCTTAACATTAAAATCAACAACATGAATACACAAGACCAGCTGAATGAAGAGATCAGTAAGTTTGTGGATGAAGTTCTTGATGAGTCCAAACGGGATTCCCTAGAAATTAAGGATGAAGTTGAGCCGGATAACTAAAAGTCTAATTAGGAAACAAACTACTATCCAGGCCCGGTACAATTCGAAGTGCATTTTTATAATACACCTTCTTAAGAACTTCATCTGAAAGATCTAAACCATACATGGCCCAAAAGGCATGATATTTTTTATGGTATGGGAAATATTCATCGGCTGTCTCCAGAACTCTGAAATAAGTTGGAAATTCCTCTGGCTTCCAACTATCCTTACCAAAAAGTATCCTGTCCTGGTATTTCTCAAAAAACTTTTTAGCAAACTTGGGTTGTCTTCCTAATTCGGCAATGATGGCTCCAATTTCGACATTCATATTGGGCATTTCTTCCATTAGTTCACTAAGTTTCCCAAGATTATTGGCGTACCATCCCATATGGGCATTGATAAAAACTGTTTTAGGATGTTTTTTAAACATGTTATGCTGTTCACCTATAATCTGTTCCCATGAAGCAGGATCTGATGCACTCCTCTTTCTCCTTGGATGCGTTTTTAATTCAAGCCACCTTTCATTATCACCATCAAAGTCATCCCAAAATGATTTAGGATCAGCAGCATGTATCAATACGGGCACACCTAACTCTCCGCATTTGGCCCAGATCGGATCCAGTCTTTTATCATCTATAGCCAATCTGTTACCATCACTATCTTTATAACGCATCCCAAGACTTTTATAAATCTTCAATCCTCTTGCTCCGTTTTTAACATCTTTTTCAAATTGAAGCACTGCTTTTTCCGTCCAGTTTTCAGTCCCAACTCCTTCAAAATCAATAGTGGCAAAAACAACAAAACGATTCGGATAGT
>CBDULU010000142.1:0-5859 GCA_965368155.1 uncultured Flavobacteriaceae bacterium | reverse complement strand
GGCTTTTTGGATCGAGGGCCTGCCGATTTTGTGGTATTTAGTTTACTTGGTCCTTATCAATTAGTGTATTTTCCAACACCATGATATCAGCATCATTTTGTCCCCAGGCAGCAGTTATGGCAGGAGGGACTGGCACAAATACATAGGTAAAGGCACTTAAAATAATATCAGTATCACCATCAAGGTCAACATCTCCGGTATCCAGTAAAAACCATCTGCTTAAGTTTGCCTCATCAAAGGAGTGGGTTTGAAACTCATAGGAAACCGCATTTAAGTTCTCCAGATAAACCATCGAATAGTCAGGATTGTTTTCATAATCTGGAAAGGTTGATATGATCGCGAAGTCAATATCTCCATCCTGGTCAAAATCATTCGAGACAAATCTTGTGGCACCATAAAGAGGGTAAAAGTAAGTCTCTGTAAATTGATTGTTGCCATCGTTCAAATGGATTCTTAAACCGTGATATGGTTTATGAATATAGGTTTTATCCGCATTGTCGCCGTTAACGGTGATGATATCATCATCTCCATCTCCGTCATAATCAATTAACTCAAACCAACTACTTCCATAAATAGGACTGAACCTAATGACTTTATCACTTCTGAAGTTTAAATCATCTTTCTGGTATAAAATGGTAATGCTTTCATCTCCCTGTGAGGTGATGGTAACAATATCCAATTTGCCGTCACCGTCCATATCCTTGGCAATTGAGCGTATGGTACCAGGTTGATACAATAAGGTTTTTTTGCTATAGGTTCCTTGCTCATTTTTAAAAAGCAGGGATAACTCTCCGGTAAGATAGCCAAATTCACTAACCACCATTTCTTCAATTCCGTCATTGTTCAGATCAACCACAAGATTATTTACCGGTCTGTGCAAAGTATCCGGAATATCGACATAGCCATCTTTGTAAGCTGCAATGATCTTACCTGTTGATAATTCTGAAGGATCCAAAATTCCAATATCTGTAATATAGGAAACAGTGTCTTTTTCTATATAATCTACCACAGCATTTTGCGCTGTATGAATCGTAGAGGTTGTACCTGAGTTGAACTTATGCTCCATCACTTTACCAGAAATATCTCCTGTCCAGATCTTGTTTCCATCGGCTACATATTTAAGAAAGGTAAAATAAGAACCGGGTGTTTCATCAATAGCAAAGGTTCTGGGTTTAAATCTTGTTTGCTTCTCTAAACTTCCTTGATGCGCTATCGGTTGAAGGCTGTCTGGAGCTATACTTAAAATATACTCCTTTAAAGTATTCCAATCCTGATCATTTAAGATAGGCATATAGGGGTAGATACCTGAATTATGGATGATTTCCATTTCTTCAAATTGCAAACCGTCATAAGGTTTGAAATCTCCATCCTTAATCCCCATTCGTGCGGCCATTTCTGGCAAGATGGATTTGATCCAATATTCTTTGGGGAGGTCGTTGATGTCTGGAGCAATATGGCATCTGGCGCAGTGCATCGTATATATTTCTGCACCTTTTTCAACTTTATCACTGTTCTCAGTTTTGCCACAGGAGCTCAGCAATAAAAAAAATAAAGCGATAATGATTAAAAATTTTATTTTCATTATCGCTTTATGTATATGTTGAAAATTCATTATTTCCTTAAAGTTCCATGATTAGATTTCCGGAGTTTAAGAAAAGTATTTAGACATTTTTTCTTTCTCTTCATCAGCAAGCTGGGAATCAATCAGGATTCTTCCACTATGCTCATCAGTGATGATTTTTTTTCTGGTAGCAATTTCTACCTGACGCTGTGGTGGAATCGTAAAGAATGATCCACCTGAAGCACCTCTTTCAATGGTCACCACGGCTAAACCGTTTCTTACATTAGACCTGATTTTATGATAAGCCTTTAAAAGTCTTTCATCAATCAATTTACCGTATTCGTCAGATTTTTTATGAAGTAGGTTTTCCTCTTTTTCAGTTTCCTCAAGGATAGAATTCAGCTCATCTTGTTTGTGTTTAAGATGGGTAGCCTTTTCTTCCATTTTTTCCTTGGCAGCAGAAATGATTTCATTTTTTGCAGCAATTTTTGCTTCGAATTCACGAATGTGTTTTTCTGCTAATTGGATCTCAAGGTCCTGGTATTCAATCTCTTTCGAAATAGAATCAAATTCCCTGTTGTTTCTTACGTTCTTTTGTTGTTCCTGGTATTTTTTAGATAATGATTTGGCTTCTTCAATATTGTTCTTCTTATTGGCAATACCAGTTTCAAGGTTTTCAATATCAGTACTGAAATTATTAAGCCTGGTCTGTAAACCTTCTATCTCATCTTCAAGGTCTTTCACTTCCAAAGGTAATTCTCCTCTGGTATTTTTGATCTCATCAATTCTAGAATCAATAAGCTGTAAATCATACAACGCTCTTAATTTTTCTTCAACGGTAACCTCTTTCTTTTTTGTCATCTCTAAAAATAGTTGATCGGATTTGTATTGTTTTTCGCTAAAATTATCCTGCTTTTGGGCAAGGCAGGTGCAAAATTAGTGATTTTTTTTGTAAGATACTCGACTAAAAGATTTTTTGTAAACTGTTCACTTTCATAATGTCCAATGTCAGCAAGAATTAATTTTCCTTCGGCCCGATAAAAATCATGGTACTTCAGATCAGCAGTAATAAAAATGTCAGCTCCCGATTTGATGGCCTGCTCAATGGCAAAGCTTCCTGACCCTCCTAAAACAGCGATTTTTTTGATGTTACCTTCTATAATTTCAGAATGTCTTATGATGTGAAGACCAAAGGTGCGCTTCAGGTTTTCAAACAAGTTATGTGGACTCAGTGCTTGCTTCAATTCACCGACCATACCCATTCCTATTCGGTCATGCACATTTTCAAGGCTGACAATATCGTAGGCAATTTCTTCATAAGGATGCGTATCGTCAAGGGCTTGTAGAATTTTTGACTCCTGGTGTTTTTCAAAAATAACGCTGATAAAATGCTCACCTACGGTTTCAAGTTTACCTTTATGGCCGATTGTCGGATCTGAATCCTCATTACCTAGATAGGTACCTTCTCCTTGCAGGTTAAAACTACAATGGCTGTAATTGCCAATATGACCTGCACCTGCTTGAAAAAGTGCTTCCCTAATTTCTTCAGCTGCATTTTCAGGAACATAAGTGGTCAATTTTCTCAAGTGCCCTTTTTGGGGCATCAAAACTTTGGTGTTTTCCAGTTCAAGCATTTCAGCCATTTTTGCAGATACACCTTCGAAGGAATTATCAAGAGCAGTATGTATGGCATAAATGGCAATATCATTTTTTATGGCTTTGATCACCGCTCTCTCCACATAGTTCTTTCCATTGATCTTTTTTAATCCTTTAAAAATGATAGGGTGAAATGAGACGATCAGATTACATTTTTTTTCTATAGCTTCATCTATGGTAGTTTCCAGGCAGTCAAGGCTAACCAATACACCTTTGACTTCCTGTTCATGGTTGCCTACTAAAAGGCCTACATTGTCAAAGTCTTCGGCATAGGTCAAAGGGCATAATTGTTCAATTTGTGCTGTAATGTGTTTTACTTTGGTCATGGTTTGATTTAGGCTAAGAGATTTATAATAGTGGCGTTTTTTTAAAAACAGACCAATTAAAGTTGATTCAAAAATTTTGTAACCGCTGTCCAATAGGCCTGATGACTCGGATTGTCGTTCCATAAGGCTTTTGATCCGTGTTTTCCTTCTGACTCAGGTAAAAAATAGGATTTTTCTGACTTCACCTGGTCATAAATGCCCTTCCAGTTTTTGTATTCACTTTTTGCTGAGGTGACAAAGACAGGACAGGTTATTCGAGCTGCAAAGGTTTTAAGTTCTTTATTATTGATTTTAAAGTAGTTTCCGGGAGCGAAACAAAGTATACCGCTTAAATTCTTATGGTGTACACTTCCCATATAAACCAAAATAGCCGCAGAATAGGAGCTACCCCATAAGATAATTTTATCTGGTTTAATACTGTATTTCACATAGAGATAGGCGGCTTCCATGTCTGGGATGGCATCCAAATATTCAGTAGGAAGGTTCCCGGCAACTGCCCCTTTATGAGTGTCATTGACAACACCGTTCACTTTGTCTCCAGATCGCTGGTCTACCGCCAAACAATTAAACCCCATTGCATTTAATTGAGGCGCAATGCTTCTGTATTCTCCCCTGCTGTAACCAGCCTGATGGTAGAGAATGATAAACGGCGCAGTGGCTTTATGCGGCATGTAGAGGTCTGCTGTAACACTGATTCCATCACTGGCCTTAAAGGTTATGGTTTCTCCTGAAAAATCAGGATCAGATTGGGCAAAAGAGACGAAAACACAACAAAAACAAAACAGCATGCTTAAATAATTTTTCATAGAGGATAAAAATGGTTAACAAAGATTAAAGTTAAGCATATTTATTCATCCTCTCAAAAGGAAAAAAGAATGCATTAAGAGCCTCTTCTAAAAATGGGAAAGCCTTGATTCAAAAGTTTTGAAACAAGTTTAGCAAATGAGATGAATTTACTTAAAATGATCCTTCGACTGATTCCAATATACATCCATCTGTGCAAGGGTCATGTCTTTAAGAGACTCCCCATTTTTTTTTGCTTCAGTTTCCAGGTATTGAAAACGTTTGATGTATTTTTTATTGGTTCTTTCAAGAGCACTTTCAGGATCTACATCGATAAAGCGGGCGTAGTTGATCAGAGAAAAAAGCACGTCACCAAATTCAGCCTCAATTCTTGTCTGATCTTCAAGTTTCACCTCTTGGTGCAGTTCTTCTATTTCTTCCTGAACCTTTTCGAATACCTGCTCAGAACGATCCCAGTCAAAACCAGCACTGGCTGCTTTATCCTGAATTCTACTCGCCTTGACAAGGGCAGGTAATGATTTTGGAACACCTTCCAAAATTGATTTTTTACCTTCTTTAAGCTTTAACTGTTCCCAGTTTTTAGCGACCTGTTCTTCAGTATCTGCCACTACATCCCCAAAAACATGAGGGTGTCGGCTGATCAGTTTTTCATTGATGCCATTGATTACATCCTTAATGTCAAAGTCATTTGATTCGGATCCGATCTTGGCATAAAATACAATGTGTAATAAGAGGTCACCTAATTCCTTTCGAATTTCAGGAAGGTCATTGTCAAGAATGGCATCTCCGAGCTCGTATGTTTCCTCAATGGTGAGATGACGCAGAGAATTCATGGTCTGCTTTTTGTCCCAGGGGCATTTTTCTCTTAGTTCATCCATGATGTCTAAAAGTTCCCCGAAGGCCTGAAGCTGAGATTCTCGTTTGGTCATAAAAGGATTTTTTAAGATCTTATTCTTCAGAAGCTTCTTCTTCTAATTCAGCTTTAATGGCCGTAAAATCAAAATCCGCCTGTACAAGTGCATTATACCAGGATAGTAATTTCTTAATATTCGAGGCATATACTCTTTCTTCGTCATAGCCAGGAAGCACTTCACTAAAGTAACTTAGCAGCTCATTCTTTGATGACTTTGGGTCAATGGATTCTTTCCCTTCCTCTTTTTCAAAAATACTCAGGAATACGGCTTTTAAAGGCACTTCTGTTTCATAAGTATAGATGGCAATATCATTTAAAGTACTGACATTATGCAGTGAATTTACGGGAAATCGTTTTTTATCTGCCAAAGATTCAACAATGACCCCCGATTTCGATTGAGAGATGATTTGGAAGAGTCCGGGTTTGCCAGTGATGGCAATTACTTTTTCTAATTTCATATAATCTTTTTTATTTAATATTTTGGTGATATGGAACTCGTACAGTTGGTTATTTTGAAATTAACACGATTATCTTATACTCGTTTCATGTGTTATTTTCTATTTAATATTTTGGTGATATGGAACTCGTATAGGCGATCA
>CBDULU010000141.1:0-5924 GCA_965368155.1 uncultured Flavobacteriaceae bacterium | reverse complement strand
CGATTCAGGTGGCACTATAAATTGACCCGCCTCTTCTGAATAATCAAAACCAAGATTCACAACCAAATTCAATCCATCTAAAAATCCAAATTTATAATCAAATTTTGCATTTCCAATATATCTTTGTGTATTGGCATCATTTGTATTTTGATTCAATTGACCAACCGGGTTTCTAGGAGACAATGTATTTACGCTTCCGTCATCATTCAACCATTCCCAGTAACCTCCAAATTCTGGTCTACCACTAAAAACTGGTTTTGTAGGATCAAAACTAACTGAACCACCAATAGCACCTGAATCGCCAAATCTATCTTTTACCCATGATCCACGAAGATTGAAATCCATTTTTAAAGAATTCTCAAACAAATTTTGTCTGAAATTCAAGGCAATACTAGGTCTCGTAAAATCATTCGTTTTCATGATACCTTCCTGATACATATATCCAAAAGCAACCCTATAAGAACTGTTGTCGAATCCTTCAGAAATAATGAGATTGTTATCGGTACCAAAAGCTGACTGATAAATTTGTTCTTGCCAATTTGTGTTTTCATCAAATGTCAACAAATCTCTGGCATCAGGATTGTCCAATGCGATGACAGCACCTCTGAATTGATCAGGGTTCAGTACATTAACTGTATTAGATTTAACACCAGATGAAAATTTACTATCAAGCTCAATTCTGAAATCAGAATTCATTTTTCCTGATTTAGTCGTAATGATGATAACACCATTTGTTGCTCTGGATCCGTAAATTGCAGTTGCAGAAGCATCCTTTAAAATGTTAAAACTTTCAATATCGTTGGGATTGATCGAGTTCAAGGCAGGGCCTTTTTGATCAATCGGCACACCGTCTATTACATAAAGTGGACTGTTATTACCTAAAGATGAAATACCACCCCTAATTTTTACAGCTCCAGATTCTCCAGGTCTCCCACTTGGAGGTGTTACGTTCACACCTGCTGTTTTACCAGTGATCAATTGTTCTGGTGAAGCAATCGCTCCTACGTTGAACTCCTTTTCACTTACCTTTTCAACAGCTCCTGTTGCATCCTTCTTGGTTGTTTGTCCATAACCAATCAGTACTACTTCATCTAAACTCTCTGCTGATTCTAGCATTACAACCTGCATATTTGCACTAGCAGGCATCTCTACGTTGGTATATCCAACATAAGAGAATATCAATATGGCATCCGCCGCAACTTCTATTTCGAAATTTCCATCGAAGTCAGTTGCTGTTCCCTGAGTTGTACCTTGTACCATTACGGATACACCGGGAAGTTCAATTCCTTGGTCATCTTTAACATTACCTGTGATCTGTTCCTGAGCGGACATCAACATCGGTAATAAAAACAAAAACCCAAAGACTAATTGTCTAATTTTTTTCATATAAATGAATTTAGTTATTAAGCACTATGATTTGTAATTAAACTTGCTGTTATTTAATATTTCACGTGACGAATTTAATTTGTTAACAGCAATTTAACACAAAATTAAGGCTTCTAAAATTTTACGAAAACGTTTTCGTGTTGATAACTTTTATTACGAAAACGTTAAAGTGAATTTTCGTCAAGCCCCTAAAACGTTAATAAATTCTAAAATTTGCCTTGCATTTTTATAAATTTGTTAAAATATTTGCTTCAAATTGAGCAATTGGCATTGGCTCTTTTAAAAGATTTTTTTCACCCATTTAATTTTCCTATTTTTATGAACACTATTGACCCCCATGAAATTAATGAAAGTTAAATCCTCAAAAAGCATCTTTTTGCAGATTTATTTTGATGAAATTTGGATTTTTACATGCTCGCGGTTTAGGTACAATATTTATGAAACAAAAAATTACACTGAAAAAAATAGCCAAAGAATTTGGCGTCTCGATTTCAACGGTTTCAAAGGCTTTAAAAGATAGCCATGAGATCAGTTTGGAGGTAAAGGAAAGGATCCAAGCCTTTGCGAAGTATTACCACTATAAACCCAATAGTTTAGCGCTCAATTTAAGGAACCAAAAAACAAAAACCATTGGGGTGATCATTCCTGAAATCGTGCATCATTTTTTTACCAAAGTAATTACCGGAATCGAAAAACTTGCGAATGACAAGGGTTACAATGTGATGATCTGTTTATCCAATGAATCCTATGAAAAGGAGGTATTGAACCTGGAAATGCTCGCAAATGGCGTAGTTGATGGAATTATTGTTTCAGTGGCTAAAGAGACGGAAGAGAAAGATGATTACAGGCATTTTAACGAATTGATCAATAATGGTATTCCGCTTGTTATGTTTGACAGGGTAGTAGATGAGATGAATTGTAATAAAGTTGTAGCTGATGACAAAGGCGGTGCATTTCTAGCTACCGAGCAACTTTTTAAAAACGGTTGTAGCAAAATTGCCTTAATTACCACGCCTGATTATGTCACTGTAGGACATGAAAGAAAAGAAGGTTACATCAAGGCTCTTAACGATAATAACATCATCATAAATGAAGATCATATTATTGAAGTTGATGAAAAATTGTCTATTGAAGAGCAATTATCGCCCCTATTTGAGGGCAATTCGATTCCGGATGGCATTTTTGCCGTTAATGAAATTTACGCCGCAACTGTGATGAAGGTGGCCAGGAGTTTTGGGTATCATGTTCCGGACGACATCGAAGTTATTGGCTTTACTGATGGCTTGATATCAGAATTTACAACTCCTTCATTAACCACAGTGGCACAACATGGAAGAACAATGGGACAAAAAGCTTTGGAATTATTGTTGGATGAAATTGATTCTCAAGACGCTCAATATCAGTACAAAACCCATTTGATCCAAACTGATCTGAAAATTCGAAATTCAACTAAAAAAGTTCAATTTCAGAATTAATAAATAAATTTTATATATTTGCTTCTTATTAGTAAATATTTCACGACTTGCTAATTATTTTATACTTCACTGTACGGGTTGGGCATTAGTGTCTCACCTTTTTCGAAATTATTTTTTTCAATTTAGATTGCCTCAACGGCTCCTTTAAGGGTCAAATGTTTTCATTTGATTTTATTGAAGATCATATTTCATTCAACAAATAATATTTAATTATGGAAAAAAGACGTCTTAGTTTTTGGGAGATCTGGA
The DNA here is from genome assembly GCA_965368155.1 of uncultured Flavobacteriaceae bacterium. Taxonomy (GTDB): domain Bacteria; phylum Bacteroidota; class Bacteroidia; order Flavobacteriales; family Flavobacteriaceae; genus Lutimonas. Next base: position 2,814 of record CBDULU010000141.1, on the reverse strand, counting down.
ACCTGAGTTTTGGGTTTCTGGGGATTCAAATGGGTTTTGCCCTGCAAAATGCAAATGCTTCCAGGGTGTTGCAAATTTTTGGGGCAGATGTTCACGAACTCTCATGGTTTTGGATAGTGGCTCCTCTTACAGGACTTATTGTTCAACCTATTATCGGATTTTACAGTGACAAGACCTGGACAAGACTCGGAAGAAGAAGACCCTTTTTTCTTACAGGGGCAATACTCGCATCTTTTGGTTTGATATTAATGCCTAATGCAGATATGTTTACAGCTTTTATGCCAGCTCTATGGGTTGGTGCAGGGATGTTAATGATCATGGATGCATCATTTAATATCGCTATGGAACCCTTTAGAGCACTTGTAGCAGATGTCTTGCCCAGTGATCAGAGAACTTTAGGTTTTAGTGTACAAACAATTTTAATTGGAATTGGAGCGGTTATAGGCTCCTGGTTACCTTACGTTCTTACAAATTGGATAGGAATTTCCAATACAGCGGAACCCGGAAAGGTACCTCTTAGCCTGATGCTTTCATTCATTATTGGAGCGGCAGTTCTGATCATCAGTATTCTTATTACGGTCTTTACTACCAAAGAATATTCTCCTGAAGAAATGGAATTGATCAATGGTGCTGAAGAAGAGGAAAAAGTAGAAGAGTCAAGTTTACTGAACATTTTTACTGATTTTAAAAATATGCCCGTTACCATGAGACAATTGAGCTGGGTTCAGTTCTTTTCCTGGTTTGGGTTATTTGGTATGTGGGTGTTTTCTACCCCTGCCATTGCTCATCATGTATATGGTCTGTCACTTGATGATAACAGCAGCACTGCCTATCAAAATGCAGGTGACTGGGTTGGAATTCTTTTTGGAGTGTACAATGCAGTTTCAGCAGTATACGCATTCTTTCTCCCTGCCATAGCAAAAAAACTTGGTCGTAAAAGAACCCATACCATGTCTTTGATCATTGGAGGAATTGGTCTGCTATCGATTTATTTTGCTCCGGATCAGTATTGGCTTATACTATCAATGGTCGGTATTGGAATCGCATGGGCAAGTATTTTAGCGATGCCTTATGCCATTCTTGCAGGATCTATTCCTCCAAGAAAAATGGGGGTGTATATGGGAATTTTCAATTTTTTCATTGTGATCCCACAGATCATCAATGCCTTGATAGGAGGGCCAATTGTTAAATATGTATACGACGGTAATCCCATTTTTGCTTTAGTCATAAGTGGAGTTTCCTTCCTTGTTGCCGCAGCATTGGTAACAAAAGTAAAAGATGTGGATGATGAAGTTGTACTTAAAACAGAATAAAAAATCATGAGCAGAAAGGCGTTTATATTTGATCTTGACGGGGTGATCGTGGATACAGCTAAATACCACTATCTAGCCTGGAGAGAACTTGCCATCCAATTGGGGTTTGATTTTACTATGGAGCAAAATGAACGGTTAAAAGGAGTGAGCCGTGTCCGTTCTTTAGAGATTCTACTCGACATTGGTAAAGTTCATCTTGAAGAAGATCAAAAATCAAAATATCTAATAGAGAAGAATGAACAATACCTGCAATATATTGCTAAAATGGACCATACTGAAATTTTACCCGGTATTGATGATCTCTTGCATTATCTCAAACTAAACAAAGTTCCGTTTTCTCTTGGATCTGCGAGCAAAAATGCCAGACTTATTCTTGAAACGCTCGACCTTATTGATCTTTTCGACGCTATAGTCGATGGCAACGATGTGAGCACTGCAAAACCAGATCCGGAAGTATTCCTGATAGCAGCTCAAAAGCTTGGTGTACAGCCTGAAGATTGTATCGTAATTGAAGATGCTCAAGCAGGGATAGAAGCTGCTAACAAAGCAGGGATGACCAGTATTGGAATTGGAGATGCAAATGTGTTGGCTGAAGCTGATTTCAAGTTAAATAACACAAGTGAATTAACGATCGATTTCGTACAGGAATTGATAGCTTAAATCAAAAGACTATGAATTTAAATTATATACAAGCCCATGAATGGAAAATTGTTGAGGAAGGGTTTAACAAAGAAAATGTTACAGCATCTGAAAGTATTTTCAGCATCGGAAATGGCGCCATGGGACAAAGAGCCAATTTTGAAGAACATTATAGCGGTGAAACTTTTCAGGGAAGTTATATAGGCGGGATTTACTACCCTGACAAAACAAGAGTGGGATGGTGGAAAAACGGTTATCCTGAATATTTTGCCAAAGTGCTGAATGCCCCAAATTGGATTGGAATTGGTGTGAGTATCAACGGTAAAACGCTTGACTTGAATGCCTGTAAGGTGATTGATTTTTCTCGTGAATTGGACATGAGAAATGGTGTCTTAACACGTTCTTTTATTGCTGAATTTGAGGATGGAGACATGGCAAAAATACATGTTACCAGATTCTTGAGTATGGACGTTCAGGAGGTAGGTGCCATCAAATATAGCGTGACACCTATTAATTTTAAAGGAGAAATAGAATTCAGTCCTTATCTCGATGCCGGTATTGTCAATGAAGATAGCAATTATGATGAATTTTTCTGGGAAATTTTAGAACAGAAACAAGCTGATGACGAAGCTTATATCATGTCAAAAACATTGAAAACTAATTTTCATGTTTGCACCGGCATGAAAGTCGAATTAATTCTAAACGATTATATCATCACCATCGATAAGGAAGTAAAGACTACTGATAAAAGCATCAGCTATGCTTATGCTACTGAGGTAAATAGTGGAGATACTTTTTCTATCGTAAAATATGGAGGGTATACTCAGGGTATGAATCACCCGGATTCTGAACTTCTCAACTT
>CBDULU010000140.1:0-5936 GCA_965368155.1 uncultured Flavobacteriaceae bacterium | reverse complement strand
AGCTATAGTCAAACCCTTCATCAGTTTCAATAAGCATATTAAGTGACATCATGAGGCCAAAAGCATTTTTGCTCCTATCGTTGTCTATAATGTTTTCTACAACAACCAGGGTTCCGTTCTCAGGTAGCGCTTTATACGCCTTTTGAATCAGCATTTTTTTATCATCCTCACTCCAGTCATGTAAAACATTACACATGGTGATCAAGTCAGCTTTTGGAAGGTCATCTTTAAAAAAATCTCCGGCAACAGCTTTGACCCGTTCGTTAAGTCCAAGCGCTGTAAAATTATCATTGGCAATTGGTTTAACTGGCGGAAGATCAAAAGAAAGGCACTGGATATGTTGATTGTTTTTTGCCACATGAACGCATAAATTTCCTCCTGAACCGCCAATGTCACAATGCGTTTTAAAATTAGAAAAATCAAAATTTCGAGCAAAAAAATCAAAATTACCTGCCTGAACGCCTCCCATGGCATGCAAAAATTCTCTTAGTGTATTCTCGTTGGCATAAATGGCTTCAAACAATGGAGCTTCACCAGATTTGCTCTCGTTTTGAGGTTTCCCTGTTTTAAGAGCTTCTTCAAGATCATTCCAAAAAGGATACAAACGGTTATTTGACATTTCAAGAATCCCTCCCAAATAGGTCAGTTTGTTTTTATCAAGAAACAGATCAGCGTCTTCCGCATTTCTGTAAACTGCATTTTCCTTGATCCCTTCGCGTTGTAAAAACCCCAGGGCAACAAGTGTGTCAAGGAAATCATACAAAGACCTGCTATGAAGACCCATGATTTCCTGTACTTGTTTTCCTGATTTCGGACCCTTTCCGAGATGGGTAAAGAGTTCCATATTCACTGCCGTCAGCAGTGTTTTTGAAGCCCAAAATCCCATGCCTATTTGCATTATTTTTGACGGATTGGTTTGATTCATGTTTTGCTAATTTTTAGATGATGCATACTCTAATTTATTCAGTTCTTCATTTAGTTTAGCGGTATCCCAAAAACCATATTCCTCTATCACTTTTCCGTTTTTAAACTGAATTGTAAGGTGTACAGGAATAATAATTTCCTTTGAATTGGCTTTTAATGTTCCTTTCCAGATCCCCCAGAAGTTGACCCAAGTTCTTCCCCGGTCATCAATAATTTGCTCCATGGTAATATCTTTTTTATCAAATGAATAACTCGATAAATTGGAAATAAGTTCCTGATGTCGATTCCTTACTTCCTCAGGACTTGCTCCTTCAAGCCATGTATTTTGAAATATTTTTGCTGAATCTGCATATTGTTTAGACCATTCTGGCCAGTTGGCATTTTCATAATCTGAAAGCCCTTTTTTAAGCATGTCAATTTCTGTTGAAGCAGTTTTGAATCTTTCCGTTTGATTATTTTGGCAGGAAATTAAAAGCATCAACACGCTTATTGCCAATAAGATTACTTTTTTCATCATATTAATTTCAATGGTTTGAATTAGTTTTTAGATTATTTGGCTGGGATGTATCCCAGATCTTCCCTCATCCAACCTCTTTTTTCATCCATTTTCCAAGTATACTTGCTCATTTCTTTCAACAAGGGGTCGAAATCATCTTTCATAAGGCTCCAGTTTTCATCACCAACTTTAGCGCTGCTTAAATTACTTTCACCTGCAACTGCGATCATATAATAGTTGCCCATGACGCCAAAACCAGTTTTATACACTCTGTAATGTAATTTGGAATTGTTTTTTTCAAAGGCGGCTTTCATCTTTTTTAAAACCTCAGCATAACTTTTGTCGTTTTCGGGAGTTACATAATTATAATAAAGTGTTCTGTAGTTTTGACCGTCAATAGTTTGAGATACACCTCCAGGCATATAAGACAGATTTTTATTAAGATAGACTATATAGTCACCGTGTTCATCATAAGTAGGGTTAAATCGGTCAAAGAGAGCCTTCATTTTGTCTGCACCCATTTTTTCCGAAAGTGTTTTAAATCCATCTTCATCTAAACTAGCCATATTTTTAATAGGTGTCACATATAAATAGGAATTGTCATTTAGAGCCATGGTAAGCCACATGGTTTCTTGAATGTTATGTTCTTTGCAAGCAGCCACTAGATCCTTTGAAATCTGTTCGTATTCATCCGTCATATTTGGTTTGACTCGATCTTCATGTATCCAGTATGCCTGATAGCCATCATCCTCTTGAGAAGAAATAACCAGAGGCATGAGTAACATGGAAATCGTCAATAGGGAAAGTTTAAGTAGTTTCATAATTTTTTGTTTTGGTTTATGATTGATTGAATTTATTCGATGTTTGGAATGCTTAGCGTATAACCTAATTGCTGCATGAGAGATAGTTCATTATAGTAAATATTTTCATATATAATCTTTCCTTCTTCATTGATATCGATCCTCGTAATGCCACTAACTTTAACCTTTTGTCCCGTGGCCGGATGATCACTAAATCCACCCATATTTGTTGCGGTTATGGTCCAATTCATAAAAACCTTATCTGCAGCTGCTGTGATATATTCAATATTCATTTGAAGGTCAGGGAAAGACGTAAAGAGGATATTTATGTTCGCTGTTAATTCAGCATTGTTGACGGCCAAATCAATATTGTTAACTTTCCTTATGAATTTGCTGGAAAAGTAAACGTCGAGACTATCCAGTTCTTTTTTGTTCCAAATTGTATCCACATATGATTCGATAGTCTTTTTATTCTGTTCTTCAATATCTTTATTTGCGTCTGCAGGGCTGCATGCCCCCAGAAGTAAAAAGAAAAAAACGATACAATTTGACTTAGACATTCTAGTGGTTTACATGTGTTTTATAGATCTTTAGTTGGTCTAAGTTAATTTTCTTTTACCTATAGAAACAAGTCATATAGGATAAACGATTCTTTTTCTTATCCGAACAGCTGTTTTTATTTATCGAGCGCCTTTATATTTAAATTTGTAACTTTCTGCAAACAATGAACAAACACAAGACCTTCAATTGAGTTTAACGGAAAATATTAATGCCATTAGCAAAAGGATCATTTTTAGTGGATCGAAAGATTTTAATCAGCTCGACATGTATAAGCAATCCTTTATAGCGCCATTGTTACTTCTTCTTTGGTTGTTCAGTTTTGAGATTGTTTGCGCTCAAGACCTGATTGATCCGGTAAGGCAAAACCCATATGCCAGAGTTTTTGTGGACACTGATGATTTTGATGCATCTTACCTGGAAGAACTGGAAATGAACTATCCCAACATTCCCATTGACAGTATTAAATTTGCCGCATTGAATGACTTGGCTTACTACACACACACCAGAGACCTGAATCGATCCTTGGAATTGACAAGGATTGGATTAGCGATGACTCGAGAAAAAAAGGATTCCCTCTGGGAAGGAAGATTTCAAATCACAGAAGGAGCTATTTTGCTTAGAATGGAAGAGTTGGATACAGCTTTGATAATTCTAGAGGCCGCAAGATCAAAAGTAAAGAAACAGGATTTACCCATGTTATACACACAACTTGGCTATGTTTTTGAAAGGAATGGTGAAATAATGACTGCAGCTGATTATGCCTTGAGAGCTCAAAACCTTGGAATAGCGCTGAATGATAAAAAAGCAATTGCAATCTCTTATAGTGATTTGAGTAATCTTTATTGGAAATTTTCGGATTTTGAAAAAGCCCTGGAATTGGGTTTATTGTCATTAGATTATTTCGAAGAGCGTAATCTAAATGATATGGATTATGATTTCACTTTATACGTTGTTGGAAATAATTTGTTAAGCCTTAAAAGGCCTCAGGAGGCACTCAAGTACTTTGAAAGAGCGATCTCAATGGGAGAACGATACGGATTTTTTAATAATTTAAGTGATATTTATATTTCATTGGTTGATTTGTATACTGAGCTTAATCAGTACGAAGCTGCAGAAGTGGCCGGAGAGCAAGCCATCAGATATGCAAATTTGATCGAAAACGATTTTTTACTTATGCGTTCGTATTTGGCCATTGGACAATTAGAATTGTTTCAGGGAAAGTATAATGAGGCTATCGTCATATTAAATAGGTGCCTTGAGGTGGCAACCCCTGAATTTGGTGATAAGTTTTATTTGAGTCAGGCCTATGAAAGATTGAGTAGGGCATATGCCAAGAGTCATAATTATAAGGACGCGATAGATGCTTTTGCCGTTTATGATTCTCTAAAAAAGGAAGTTTTTTTAGAGAATTCGGAACAAAGAATGGCGCTGTTACGAACTGAATTTGATCTTGCTGAAAAAGAAAGTATGATTCTTGGAATGCAAGAAAGAATCAATAAGCAAAGCTCGACTCAGACACTCATATCAATCATATCAGGACTTTTATTAGTGCTATTGATGGTGCTTTATGTGACCTATGAGAATAATAAAAAGAAAAATATGCTTCTTGAAAAACAGAATGAAGAAAAGGAGTTTCTATTAAAGGAAATACACCATCGGGTAAAAAATAACTTGGGGATTGTGTCAAGTTTGTTGGATCTTCAGGCGGATAAAATAAAAGACCCAAAAATTATTTCAGCCATTGAAGAAAGCAGGAACAGGGTCTATTCGATGAGTATGATCCATCAGAAACTATACCAGGGAAAGAACCTTTCTTCCATAAGTATGAAAGAATATTTAGTTGATCTGTCACAGCATATTTTAGATTCCTATGGTCAAGAAGGAAGCGTTGACTATGCTTATGATTTAGAAGACATGGAGCTTGATGTAGATTCCGCAATTCCGGTTGGTTTAATTGTCAATGAATTGCTGACGAACGCTTATAAACATGCTTTTCCTAATAAAAGAAAAGGCATAATCAATATTGTTTGTAAGCATATATCAGAGGATCGTATTTTACTGGAAGTTGCCGATGACGGGATAGGTTTATTGGAATTTGATAAGGAGGATGATCAAGGCTCAGGATTTGGCACACAGTTGATCGATCTGCTCATTCAGCAGTTGGATGGATCGATTATGACCATAAATGGTTTGGGGACCAGAATTAGAATGGAGTTTGATTTGGACTAGAAGGTCTGTAATCTATTCATCAATTCCCCGCGTAATGTTTTGCTAAGCGGAATGGCTTTTTTGTGGATAACCACATGAGTTCCTGCCACTTCGTCAACATGTGAAAGGTTGACAATAAATGACCGGTGGATTCTCAAAAAGTGTTCTGGAGGTAACCTGTCATTGATTTCTTTTAAGGTCATTACCAACAAACATTCTTTATTTTTCGCAAAGATTTTACAGTAATTGCGATCAGCTTCAAAGTAATAAATATCGCTGATCATTATCTTGATCATTCGTTCATTTCTTCTTACATAAATGCTGTCACTTTGAATAAAAGGGGAGACACATGTTACTTCTTCTTTGCTACCCGAATCCTTTTTGTCAAGTCGGCCCATAGTAAGTTCAATCGCATGTTGTAGGTCCAGCTTTTTAAATGGTTTGGAAATAAAAGCATAGGGGTTTGTTGCTTTGGCTCTATCAAAATTGTCATCATCAGCATTCGCTGTTAGATAGATTACAGGCATATCCATTTCCTGCTGCATCCTGATAACAGTATCTATACCATCCATTTCTCCTTTTAATTGTATGTCCATGAGCACAATATCAGGAGGGTTCTGTTTTACATGGGCCATGGCTTCTTCACCTCTGGATACAATGCCGGTTACATCATAACCTAGTTTAGAAAGTTGGAGCGAAATATTGGCGCCAATGATCATTTCGTCTTCGACAATCAAAATTTTTGTAGGGGAATTCATTTAAGGGGGGTTTCAGGTTTTTTAGAGCTAGATCTATTTTTGGTTTATGGTCATTAATATTATTTTATAAGCAACTTGTAATGAATCGAATATAGTGAAATATTGCCAATTTCACAAAGTTTGTTGATCGAACGCTACTTTGGATGAAGTAGTTCTAATGAGATAGCTTCTGTGAATTTGTTTGTGTTG
>CBDULU010000139.1:0-5948 GCA_965368155.1 uncultured Flavobacteriaceae bacterium | reverse complement strand
CCATCAGCCAATGGTTATCAAGTCAGGAAAAGAAGTTTGGATGGTTTTCCATAGACAAGGAAGACAATGATTTACAACTATTCCTATCTTATGTCATTGCTGCATTGAAAAGGGCCTTACATGATAAGGAACTCATGGCAGAGGAGCTACTTTTAAACCCAACGTTGCCTCCATATGCAACAATTTTAAGGGTATTGATCAATGACCTTGATCAAGTAGAGGATGAACTTATCCTAGTATTGGATGACTTTCATTTGATCAAAAACAAAATGATTCAAGACCTTGTTTTTGATCTGGCCACTTATTCCCCCAGTAACATTCAGCTCATTGTTGCAAGTCGGTCTTATCCTCCATTTAATTTATCAAAGCTTAGAATTCAGAACAGCGTTTTTGAAGTAAATATGAGCGAGCTGAGATTCGATCGTTCAGAATTTAAGTCTTTGGTAGAGCTTCATATTTTTGATCTTCAAGAGAGATATTTTCAGGATGTCATGACATATACTGAAGGATGGCCCATAGGACTGATAATGACCCTTCATGAAATGAAAAAATCGTCAAACAAGAATCTGATTCTTGAACGACTCAAAAATTCCGGAGCAAATTTTTACGAGATATTTATGCAGGAAATTTTTGCGAAACAGTCTCCAACGATACAGAAATTATTGATTTTAACGGCGCGATTGGATCGTTTTAGCAGGGATCTGATCGATTTTATTTGTGCCCAAAACAGTTTTTGTGGCGATGACTGGGATAAAGAATTCTCTTTTATAAGACACCTACGGCAAAACAACCTTTTTATCGTTGCTCTTGATAGTGATGATGAATGGTTCAGGTACCACCATCTTTTTCAAGAGTTTCTTATTAGAACAGGACAAAATTTTCTTAATGAAACTACCTTTGATCATTTTTTTCAAATTACAAGTACCTGGTTTAAAGATCATCAATTAACGACAGAAGCTCTTGGCATTGCCATGAAAAAGACAAACATTTCATATGCATTGACTATTTTTGAAGAGCGTCGGAATCATTTGATCAATGCCGAGCAGTTTAATAAGCTGAGAATACTGGTTGACAAGTTTCCAAATGAAACTATAGTTAATCATCTCTCATTGTTATTATCAAGAGTACTTTTATCCGAAACAAAGGCAAGTTACGCCGAAATGCAGGCTGACCTGTTCATTGTAAGATCCAAACTGGACCAAGTCGAATCAAAATCTGCAGATTTGAACCTACTTGTAGGTGAATATCATAGCCTGTCCTCTTCTTTGAAATACTTTACAGGTGATATAAAGGGGGCCATTGAACATGCAGATACAGCCCATTCATTGCTTCCCAACGATTACGGTTATTTTCGGGAGTTTGCTATGGGAATCAAGGCTATGGCGCTTTATTCCGCTGGATCAGCAAAACATAGTATTGCGTTAGTCAAGGAAGCTCTAAATAATAATGTGATTCATGATTCAGTGATTTTCATAAGAAATCAAACGATTCAGAGCTTGATCTATGCCATGGATGGAAATTTGGAGTCACTTAAGGAAACAACCAGAGCTTATTTACTCCCTGCCAAGAATAAAGGCTTAATTATGAGCTGGTTCATGTCTAGTTTTCTTCTTGGGGTTTCATTTTATCAAACAAACCAATTAAAGAAGGCCAAAGAATATTTAGAGCCACTTGTTTTTTCAAATTATTTTGGAAGACCCTTTTGGAATATTATAGCATCTTGTTTCTATGTGAAAACATTGATAGTCTTAAAAGAAAAAAATGATCTTCAGTTATTTTTCAAAAATTTGAATGAGGTGGTCACTGGATTAAGTAACAATGAAATGTATTCCCAAATGTTAACCGCTGTAAAGGCTGAGGTTAATTTGTTTGATAGGAGCTTTTCAATAGCAAAGAATTTGGCTAATAAATTCGATTTGAGCACTTTTCCTAAAGTTTTCTTTTTTTATTTTCCGCAATTGACCACAGTAAAACTCCTTCTTTGTGAAGGAGATATCTACTCACTAAAGCGAGCAGTTACAATACTTGACGAGCATATTGATCAGGCTCGCCATTTGAATAATAATACTTTTTTGATACAATCTTTGGCTTTGAAATCTATATACTTTTTTAAAATTAATTCAAAAAAGCGATCATTAGAATGTTTGACTGAATCTATTGAAAAGAGCAATGGTACTTTGCATACAAGAACTTACCTCGATCTGGGGGAAATGATTTCACCTGTTATCTCATTATTAAAAAAAGGGTCTAAGATTACACCCCTGATGATGGAGCTAATTAGAGCCTTTGATCAGACGAATGACCATTTTAATTGTTCTGAAAATTTAGAATCCAATAGAAGTAAAGATCAGTTGCAAAAACCACTTTCAAAAAGGGAAACCGAAATTTTAACTATGGCCGCTGAAGGTTATAAAAACCTGCAGATTGCTGAAAGCATTTATGTGTCAGAAGACACTGTAAAAAAACATCTTTACAATGTTTATAAAAAATTAGCAGTAAAAAATAGGGTTAGTGCTATTCTTAAAGCCAGGGAATTAGGTTTTTTCAAGTAGGGGGCTTTTTTTATCTTATCTTATCTTATCTTTATCCTTTATCTGGATATTTTGATTTCTTTCTGGGATAAATTCCACTTAAGTGGAATTGATAGTCACTTTTTCTATGTTTATCTTTGAGAGGATTTACTTTAACACAACTAATTCATACTCCCCCATGAATTTATTTTGGCTTTTTTTACCACCCAATTTATTGCGTTTTCCCTTGCAAGTAAGGGCCCAGTTTTATCACGTGGCCATGCTTATCAGTAAGGTCATTGACCCCAAGACCAAATTCAATACTGATAGGATACTTTATGACCAATATTGCTTTAGCTGGAACATTAAACAACGCTATTGGCTATAAACTAATGGGACTTTGAAAAATAAGATCGAACGATGTTACTACTAAAATTATTAAAAGGAATAATAGTGTATAACCTTTAAAATGATAAAAAAATGAACAAAGAAGAAAGAATCAAGTACATGATCAATCTTGAATCAGGCATGTCAAAATGGAAACAAGCACAACCGCTTGATTTTGTAAACAAAGCAACCCAGAACTACAACTTTCCCAATTGGCAAACAGGTAACGATGAGTCGGTGTATTACAATTTAAACATTGCATCGTTTTTTAAAACCCGTATTGTAATGCCACCTGCTAAAACCAGTATTTTGGAGCGAAATCTAAATCCAGATTTGTTGGATTTGACCTTTAATAATATTGACGGTAGCGCCAACCCTACCCTCGAAGAGTATTTAAAAGGGCCAAAGCAAGTGCAGGCCATGATGATGGCTCATAAGGGAAAAGTGGTGTTTGAAACCTACCCAGGAATGAACCCTTCTGATCTGCACGTATGGATGTCGGCTTCCAAAACAACCGCCAGTTTAATGATCACTTTTCTCTGGGAAGAAGGAAAACTGGATTTTGATAAAATGGTGTCTGCCTATGTACCCGATTTAAAAGGTAGCGCATGGGATCATATCACTGTTAAAAATGCAATGAATATGGCGGCTGGTCTCGATATGGAAGAAACCTTTGAAAACTTGGTGAATCCAAAAACAGTAATTTCTAGCTTTTTCAGTGCGGTATTTGATGCAAAAGGAGATTGGCAAGAATTACTAAAAGATGCCAAACCGCTTGAAGGAGAAAAGCCTGGTGATCGATTTAGGTATTCATCAGCCATTACCATGGCGCTTGTACTAATTGCACAAAATATCACACAAAAGCCATGGGAAGCTTTCTGGAAAGAGCGTGTTTGGTCAAAAGTTGGTGCACGGAATCCATTTGTTCTTGGCTTAGCACCAGATGGAACGCCAATCCCGGCAGGAATGATTAATACCACACCTGAAGATATGTTGCGCTATGCCATGTTGTATACCCCAAGCTGGAATAAAGTAGCCGAAGAACAAGTAATTTCAGATAAAGTAATAAAACGTACCCAAACACTGGGTAGCCCTGAGGCCTATCATAAATCTACCGAAGAAGCCTATGGTACGCGTTGGTTTGGTGAAGTGCCTTATATGAATACCGCTCAATGGGATCATTCTTTCGAAGATGGCGCCATGTTTAAGCACGGAAATATGGGTCAAGGTATTTACGTAGATCCGGCTCGCGATTTCTGCGGGTGTTATTTCGGTTTGGCGACCAATGATGAATCGATATCTGGCACAGATCACTCGCCTGGTTACCTGCGCACGGCGGCAAAACTGCTGGCGGGAAAATAATAATATGAACTAACAATAGGGGCTTTGTATCTGAGATACAGAGTCCTTTTAATAAAATGACTTAAATGAAAGCATCAGCAATCTCGAAGACTTCGAAGATTCCCTTTGAGGAGGCCTGGCGCTTTATCTTAAAGGTTGGTGTTGCAGCCCACAAATACGGCTCGACTTCGACCCGGTTAGAGTCTTTTCTTACCGGCTTATCAAAAAAAATGGGCTACCTGGGTGTATTTAAATCTACCCCGGTAGAAATTGTATTTGCCTTACGTGAAACCCCTGATTCAATTCAGCGCGTTGAGGTGATGACCACACCATCTCCCAATATTGATTTAGATAAATTGGCCCGATTAGGGGAATTGCTAAACGAGATCGATGCTGGAACAGTATCCATTTCTGATGCCTATACGCGCATCGATGCTATCGACCAAATTCCCCCGCCATGGGGAACATTTGCTAGTATGCTCGGTTACGTTCTGGTCGGACTTGGCTTAGCACCACTTTTGGGTGCAGGTATGACCGATACACTGTTTGCAACATTGTTCAGTATGCTTGTTTATGGTTTGGTCTTACTTTCTTCGCGTATGGGTGCTAACGCAATGTCGTGGATGCCGCTTTCAACCGCTTTGATCGTAGGTTTTCTGGCAACCTTAATTAAACACTGGGTGCCAGAACTTAATCTTGTCTTGGTGATACTATCTGCTGTTGCTATTATTCTGCCGGGTTACTCCATCAGTCTGGGTGCTGGCGAATTGGTGGCACAACACATCTTATCGGGTATGTCGAATCTGATGAACGGGTTAATTACGCTTTTTAAGCAGATTGCTGGTGCCGTAATCGGGATTGGTATGGCAGGGCTTTTGTTTACGATTCCAGTTGCTCAACCTGAAATACCGGTAGACCAAAGGTGGATGTTATTGCTTTTTCCTTTGCTTCTTATTGGTTTATGCCTGGCTTTCCAAACTTCCCGAAGAGATTTACCCTGGGCCGTTCTGGTTTCTGGTCTTGCTTATTTAGGCGTACTCGCAGGAAGTGCACTATTGGATAATAACCTTGGCAATTTATTGGGTACGATCGTTGCCGTAGTTATTGCTAATCTATGGGCGCGAAAAACAGGCCGTCCAACCTCAATTGTGCTGATTCCCGCCGTTGTGATGTTGGTAAGTGGAACCATTGGTTTTCGTGGTTTAGCCTCTATGGCCGAAGGACAAATGATGATGGGTGTACAACAGTTTTTTCAGATGTTTATAGTGGCCATGACCATTTTAGTTGGAATCGTGATTGGTTATACCATAATTCGACCGGTGCATAGTTTGTGAATCATATGCTGTTGAATGATATTAATAGAGAAGGTAAGTGCAGCGTGATTTTCCAAAAGGAATATGTATAAAATTGAAAATAATACAAAAATTAAAATAAATAATATGATCCGATTTGCTTTGCTATGTGCTTTTTGTATTGTCTGTCTTAACGCGGAGGCGCAACAGTGGAATCCCGGGGATTCATTGAACCTTAAAAAGACCGATTCCTCTCGTATCAGCGAGTTTCGCGATAATGTGATGAACTATACGGGTCAGGATCTGATCGATGCCTCCTTCCCCAATTCCTGGCCGATTTTTGGCTCTAAAGCGCGAATGGCTATAGGCGGTTATGTGAAACTGGATTATATACAAGACTTTGATGGTAGCTATGATC
>CBDULU010000138.1:0-5980 GCA_965368155.1 uncultured Flavobacteriaceae bacterium | reverse complement strand
TAAATAGATTCTTTAGCTCACTTTTTTAATAAGAATAAATAAACCTTCCAAATGGGAGGTTTTTTTTTGCTTAAACCTTGTAAATTACAGTATTTAAACAATTGAAAATGAGCAATTAAGGTAATTTCAGGCTTGCTTGGATGTTGTAATATAAAAAATAAGAAACCAACAGTCGGATAAAGCCTGTTTATTTTTGATGATTATTTAATGAATAACAGGGTGCAATAAAAGAATATCAATCCATTAAAATCTATCTTTTTTATTAATGAAGCGTTTAAATAAGCACAGTCAAAGACTTACTCAGGATGCAACCCAACCAGCGGCTCAGGCCATGTTATATGCAGTAGGCCTGAACGATGAAGATATGCAGAAACCTCAAGTGGGTATTGCGAGTACAGGCTACGATGGTAACCCTTGTAATATGCATTTAAATCATCTGGCTGCAGGTATTAAGGAAGAGGTAAACAAAAAGGATCAGGTGGGTCTTATCTTTAATACTATAGGGGTAAGTGATGGTATTTCAATGGGAACCAGTGGAATGAATTATTCATTGCCTTCAAGGGATATTATTGCAGATTCCATAGAAGTAGTGATGAATGCGCAAAGTTATGATGCGCTTGTGTCAGTAGTGGGATGTGACAAAAATATGCCAGGCGCTATTATGGCGATGCTTCGATTGAATAGACCATCGTTGATGGTTTACGGAGGGACCATAGCCTCAGGAAATTATAAAGGAAGAAAATTAAATATTGTATCTGCCTTTGAGGCACTTGGGCAAAAAATTTCTGGAGAGATTTCTGATCAAGAATACAAGGAAATCATAAAGAGTGCCATTCCGGGAGCAGGTGCTTGTGGTGGAATGTATACGGCCAATACCATGGCATCTTCAATTGAAGCCCTTGGTTTTGCTTTGCCATATAATTCATCAATTCCGGCTGAAAATCCGCATAAGGACAGTGAGAGTATCAGGATTGCTGCTGCAATTAAAAACTTACTTGAGCTTGATTTGAAACCATTAGATATCATTACGAAAAAATCTTTAGAGAATGCTGTGGCCCTGGTCAATGCACTTGGAGGTTCGACCAATGCTGTCTTGCATTATCTTGCCATAGCTCATGCTGCGGGAATAGATTTTGGTCTGGATGATTTCCAACGTGTTAGTGACCGAACTCCATTAATTGCTGATCTGAAACCAAGTGGTGAATATTTGATGGAGGATGTTCATGGAGTGGGAGGAACACCAGCCGTCATGAAATATTTGCTGGAAGGTGGTTATTTACATGGCGATTGCATGACAGTTACAGGAAAGACCCTGGCCGAGAATCTTAAGGATGTAAAAGCCTTAAGTTTTGAAGAGGATCAACAGGTTATCCATAGCATTGATCACCCGCTGAAATCATCAGGAAATTTGCAGATTCTTTTTGGAAACCTGGCCTCAGAAGGGGGCGTAGCTAAGATTAGTGGTAAAGAAGGAAATCTCTTCAAAGGAAAAGCAGTGGTTTTTGACGGGGAGCAAGAAGCCAATGATGGTATTGGCGCAGGAAAAGTATCGAAGGGCGATGTTGTTGTCATTCGCTATGTGGGTCCAAGAGGAGGCCCGGGGATGCCTGAAATGCTAAAACCAACCTCGATGATTATGGGTGCAGGTCTGGGTAAAACCGTGGCGCTGATCACTGACGGACGTTTCTCAGGTGGTACACATGGTTTTGTAGTGGGTCATATCACTCCGGAAGCTCAGACAGGTGGATTGATAGGTTTGCTTGAGGATGGAGATATGATCACAATAGATGCAGCCAATAATTCGATCAATGCGGAGCTTACTGAAGCTGAAATTGCAAGGAGAAAGGCCTTGTGGAAGGAACCAGCTCCAAAACATACAAAAGGAATTTTATATAAATATGCCAAAACTGTTTCTTCCGCATCCGAAGGTTGCGTTACCGACAAGTTTTAAGCGATACTAATTACTAAAGTTGTTATTTATGGAAACAATAACAAAATCGACAGAAAAAGTGATAAATACAAAAAGTGTAAAGATTACAGGGGCTGAAGCAGTTGTAAAATGCTTGTTGGAAGAAGGCGTAGATCTCATCTATGGATATCCCGGTGGAGCTATTATGCCAGTTTATGATGAATTCTATAAGTATGAAAAAGAATTACATCATGTGCTCACCAGACATGAGCAAGGGGCTGTGCATGCAGCTCAGGGTTACGCACGTGTATCTGATAAAGTAGGCGTAGCCGTGGCTACTTCGGGGCCGGGCGCGACAAATTTAATTACAGGTATTGCTGATGCTCAAATTGATTCAACTCCTTTGGTTTGTATTACCGGACAAGTCGGATCTCACCTTTTGGGTAGTGATGCCTTTCAGGAAACAGATATTATCAGTATTTCTACCCCGGTGACCAAATGGAATTATCAGATCACAAAGGCGACCGAAATCCCGGAGATTATGGCAAAGGCTTTTTATATTGCCAAGTCAGGTCGACCAGGACCTGTTTTAATTGATATCACAAAAGATGCCCAATTCGGGGAACTTGATTTTTCTTATGAACCTTGTAAAGAGGTGAGAAGTTACAAACCAATTCCTGATATGGATCCAGCCTGTATTGAGGCTGCGGCTAAAATAATTAACGAGGCGAAAAAACCTTTTATCGTTTGGGGTCAGGGATTGACCTTAGGAAAGGCCGAAAAGGAATTTAAAGACTTTATTGAAAAGGCAGGGATTCCTTCTGCTTCAACCTTGTTGGGCCTATCTGCTCTTCCTTCCGATCATGAACTCCATGTTGGAATGGTGGGTATGCATGGTAACTATGCGCCAAATGTATTGACGAATTCTTGTGATGTATTAATTGCAATAGGCATGCGATTTGATGACAGGGTAACCGGAAATTTAGAAACCTACGCCAAGCAAGCGAAGATCGTTCATTTTGAGATTGATCCGGCAGAGGTGGATAAGAATGTGAAAACTGATGTGGCTGTTTTAGGAAATGTCAAGGACACCTTATCGGCAATTTTGCCTTTGATCGAGAAAAAGCGATACAAGGAATGGATGCAGCAATTTCATGATTTATACGATATAGAATATAAAGAAGTAATTGACGGACAGATCAATGTAGGTGTTGAAGGGCTTACAATGGCCGAAACGATAGTCGCTTTGAATAAGGCTACAAAAGGAGAGGCAGTGATCGTGTCTGACGTAGGACAGCATCAGATGATCGCCAGTCGGTTTAGCAAGTTTAAACATGGTAAAAGTAAGATAACCTCCGGAGGACTTGGAACCATGGGTTTTGCCTTACCCGCAGCTATAGGGGCCAAAATGGGAGCTCCTGATAGAGAAGTTGTAGCGATCATAGGAGATGGTGGTTTTCAAATGAATATTCAGGAATTGGGAACTATTTTACAAACCAAGGTTCCCGTAAAAATTGTGGTACTCAACAATCAGTTCCTGGGAATGGTTCGCCAATGGCAGGAATTATTTTTTGATGGCCGTTATGCTTCAACAATCATGACAAACCCCAATTTTGTTAAGATTGCTGAAGGATATAGTATAAAGGCAAGAAAAGTATCTGAAAGAAAAGAACTTACAGAGGCCATAGAAGAAATGATTGCCTCGAAAGAATCTTATTTCCTTGAAGTGGCGGTAGAAATGGAAGAAAATGTATTTCCTATGATACCAACAGGTTCTAGTGTATCTGATATCAGATTAAAATAAAAGACATGAAGACGGAAAAATATACCATATCAGTTTATTCTGAGAATAATCTAGGATTGTTGAACAGAATAGCAACAATTTTTTTAAAAAGGCATATCAATATTGAAAGTCTGACCGTATCAGGTTCAGAAATTGAAAACGTATCTCGATTTATCATTGTTGTTGAAATCACAGAAGAGCAAGTCAAAAAGATCATTGGTCAGATTGAAAAACAAGTGGAGGTGATCAAGGCCTATTATCATACAAATGAGGAATGTATTTTTTTACAATCTGCCTTGTTCAAGATCAAATCGAGCCTTCTTTTTGAAGAACGTCAAATTCAAAATATCATCAAGAATAGCAATGCACAGATCGTCACTGTATCTCCAGAATTTTTTGTTATTGAAAAATCAGGCCGCAAGGAGGAAATTGATGCTTTGTATGAGGATCTTTCTTCATACGGTATCATGCAGTTCGTTCGATCAGGTCGGATCTCAGTGACCAAGGAAGAAATGAAAATATCAGAATTATTAAGAAAACAATTAAATTAAAAAATAAATTAAAAGGATAATGGCAAATTATTTTAATACTCTTTCACTAAGAGAACAATTGGCACAATTAGGAAAATGTAGGTTTATGGATACCTCTGAATTTTCTGATGGTATAGCAGCCTTAAAAGATAAAAAAATAGTAATCGTGGGTTGCGGTGCTCAGGGTTTAAATCAAGGTTTGAACATGAGAGACTCTGGGTTGGATATTTCTTATGCACTTAGAGAAGGAGCTATTAAGGACAAACGTCAGTCTTTTAAGAATGCATCTGAGAATGGATTTACGGTTGGTACTTATGAGGAACTGATTCCAAGCGCAGACCTTGTTTGTAACCTGACACCTGATAAGCAACATACTTCAGTGGTGAAAGCAGTGATGCCTTTAATGAAGCAAGGTGCAACTTTGGCCTATTCTCATGGTTTCAACATTGTTGAGGAAGGAATGCAAGTGAGAAAGGATCTTACTGTGATCATGGTTGCCCCAAAATGTCCGGGATCTGAAGTAAGAGAAGAGTATAAAAGAGGTTTTGGCGTGCCCACACTAATCGCAGTTCATCCAGAAAATGATCCGGATGGAAGAGGTTTAGCAGAAGCAAAAGCATATGCAGTTGGCACAGGAGGTGACAGAGCAGGCGTATTGGAATCTTCTTTTATCGCTGAAGTAAAGTCTGACCTTATGGGAGAGCAAACGATTTTATGTGGTGTTTTGCAAACAGGATCTATTCTATGCTTTGACAAAATGATCGAAAAAGGGATCGAGCCGGGTTATGCATCCAAATTAATTCAATATGGTTGGGAAACGATTACAGAAGCCCTGAAGCATGGAGGAATTACCAATATGATGGATCGCTTATCAAATCCTGCTAAAGTAAAAGCTTATGCTTTATCGGAAGAATTGAAAGATATTATGAGGCCATTGTTCCATAAACATATGGATGATATCATGTCTGGTGAGTTTTCAAAAACCATGATGGAAGACTGGGCCAATGATGATAAGAATCTTTTGACCTGGAGAGCAGCAACAGGAGAAACAGCCTTTGAGAAAACTGCTGCCGGACAGGTTGAAATTTCTGAACAGGAATATTTTGACAATGGAGTATTGATGGTGGCTTTTGTGAGAGCAGGAGTTGAATTAGCCTTTGAGACCATGACTGACGCAGGAATTATTGATGAATCAGCCTACTATGAGTCATTACATGAAACTCCCTTGATCGCAAATACTATAGCGCGTAAAAAATTATACGAGATGAATGCCACTATTTCAGATACGGCTGAATATGGCTGCTATTTGTTCGATCATGCTTGTAAACCTCTTTTGACAGACTTTATGAAAGGCATCGATACTGATGTGATTGGAACATCATTTGGAGCAGGTCAAGGCAATGGTGTCGACAATCAGGAGTTGATCGCGATTAACGAAGAATTGCGATATCATCCGGTTGAAATCATTGGATCCGAACTGAGAGAATCAATGACCGCAATGATTAAAATTGTTTAACTAAGGAATCGAAAATAAACTTATTTAAGTAAGTTGACCATCGATTTCATTTTCTTGAGATCGATGGTTTTTATTTTTAAAGAAATGACAAAGGCTTTTGTAGATATTAGGAAAGTGGAAGAAGCAGATGGTCGCATTCGGGCATTGGTAAAACACACTCCATTGATCAAGATGCCTAATTTCTCGGAGCAATATAAGGCTGAGATTTATTTTAAAAGAGAAGACCTTCAAAGAGTAAGGTC
>CBDULU010000137.1:0-5982 GCA_965368155.1 uncultured Flavobacteriaceae bacterium | reverse complement strand
TCAAGCCCAGCGCCGCTGAAGAACAATATGCTGCCGGAATGTATCAGTTATCAATGGGAAGCAGAGACAATGCCAAACAGGCCTATTATTATTTTCTTGAAGCGGATAAGTTCATCCCTGGCTATAAAAACGTAGGCGAAAATATTGATGAGGCATACCACAGATCGATTTTACATGTTGTAGCCAATCTAAAGCCTGTACAATCCAGAACCTACGAAATCAGTGCAGATGTTTTTTACAGGCAAGTTGAAAATACATTAAAGCAAATAGAAAATAACGAGTTTATCCGTTTCTACACGCCTGAGCAAGCGCAAAAAAATAACATTCAAAACCCTGATCAAATTCTAGAAGTGAATTTTGAAGACTTTGTAGTAGGTGAAACCCATACCCAGGAGAGAATAGAAAAAATGGAACGCGATAGTGTTATAGTTGGTGAAATTACACTTGACAGCGGTAGAAAAAAAGAAGTCATTGGCACCGTTGATGCTGAAGTGGCACTTTTTAGAATGGAAGTTATTTCAAGAGGTTTGGTCAATTTATCGATCACAAAAAATGGCATGGATGATAAAGATCTGATCTATCAGGATTTTCCTGGTGAGTTTGTTTGGTTCCATGAATGGGGACAATATAACGGCGATCAACGTGCACTTACTGATGAGCAAATCATTATTTGCAATAACAAAAGGGTCAACCCAGCACCGCCTCAACAATTATTTGTAGAGTTCACAAAACCCATACACCAACAATTGCATAGCAGATTAGTAGCCTTTTACAGGAATTATTAATTGGTTTGAAAAATTGAGTGAAGGTTTCACTTAAGTGAGGGTCTCACTTAAGTGAAACCTTGAATACTCACCCCCTTACCACTCACCCCCTCGGAGGTGAAGGGTTCAGCTCCGAAGGGGTGGCAGATGAGCACCTCACTTCCGATCACCTTAGGTTTGATAGCGTGAGCGAAAAGAAATGGGGTTTGTTCCGGTGATTTTCTTAAAGGTCCGGTTAAAATAGGACAAGCTTTCAAATCCGCTGGAAAAGCAAGTTTCTGTAACATTCTTACCAGATAGAAGTAGCTTTTTAGATTTATCAATGCGATAGTGATTCACAAACTGAGTGAAAGTAAGTTTGGTGATTTTTTTAAAGTATCTACAGAACGCCGGCTTTGATAAATGACTTAGGTCCGCCACTTCCTGAATGTCTATTCTTCTTTGATAATGCTCATCTATAAAGGCATATATCTTATCCAATCTATCTTTATCTCTGGTATTAAACTGGTTCTTTACGGGTTCAGAATGCAATAACACCTTATCATCCGCCTGAGATAAAAAATTCAGTATATCAAGTAATTCCAGAAACTGCTCAAACTTGTTGAGCATTGCTAATTTCTTAAGCCTGTCTCCGATTTGTTTTTGCGTTTCAATTCCAAAAGCTATTCCTTGTTTAGACAAAGTCATCAACTCATGAATAGCCACAAGCTCTGGTGTAGTCTCAAAATCTCTTTTTAGAAATTCAGGTTGTATATGAACTACTACCTTTTCATAGGGTGTTCTGATGCCATAATCAAAATTAAGGTGTGGTATATACGAGCCTATCAAAACCAGATCACTCCCATTAAAGCGTGAAAAATGGTTACCAACATGCCTGTTGCCATCGGCACCTTCTATAAATACCAATTCAAATTCAGGATGAAAATGCCACCATAAGGCTTATTGAACTTCCTTGTTCCGGATTAATATGTTCTAATTCGGTTTTCACGACCTAAATTTAGACATAATTTACTTTTATGACCTACTTTTTAATAATATATATCAATATAGTTCAAATTAACATCATTATAGGCGTAGCAACACACTTAAACCCCTCCTATCTTTGAATTGACAAATACTAAGTGAAATCAAAAATATACGACTTATGAACTATCAAAACGAAAAAATCAATGAAAGAGAGAGTCCTAATCAAAATCATAAAGAGATTCCGGGAAATCCCTCTACTGCCACAAGCAGCGCTCAAAAACTTAATGACAGATCTAATGGAAAGCCGCTTAAAGTATTGTCAGAAGATGATTGGAAATTCTGGATTGAAAACGGTTATATAGTGATCAAAAATGCAGTTTCCAGAGAACAAGCCAGTCGAACGGCTGATTTTCTATGGGAGTTTGAAGAAAAGGATCCGAACGATCAGAATACCTGGTATGCGCCTCCACGTGCAGAAATGGAAATGAAGGAGCTTGCGGGAACAGGAATGGTGGAAGTTTATAACAACCAGGCCCTTTGGAATAACAGACAAGAACAAAAAGTATATGAAGCCTTTACCGATATCTGGGGAACTGATAAACTTTGGGTAACCATTGATCGGGCCAATTTGAATTTCCCGATCAAACCTGGATTTGAATACAAGGGGTTTATCCATTGGGATTATGACCCTGAAACAAAGCCTCAAAACGTTCAAGGCGTATTAGCTTTGGCTGATCAAAATGATCTTGACATGGGAGGGTTTCAATGTATTCCATGGCTATACCGTAATTATGATAGCTGGAAACTCGGTCAGCCGGATGACAGGGATTATTTCAAGCCAGATGTTGATGATCTAAAGGAACATATCGTTAAAGTGAAACTCGATGCGGGAGATCTGTTGATCTTTAACAGCACACAGCCCCACGGTATCAGGCCCAATCAATCCAAAGATAAGGTGAGAATTGCACAGTATATTTCTATGATGCCAGCTGAAGAGGAAAATGACGAATTAAGGCAATGGCGCATCAATTCATGGAAAAACAGAATTGCACCCAGCGGTTATGCCTTTCCAGGTGATCCGAGAAATTTCGAACAGGAAAAATACGAACGTGCTGAGCTAAATGAATTAGGCGAAAAGTTACTTGGTCTGAAAAATTGGTAAAACAATGATTCATAAATAATCCCTACATTTACCTTAACGAACAGAAATCCAAACCTTTAATTTCTCTATAAATGCTGGGTAGCCTCCATTTTATTGATATTTCCATCATACTGATCTATTTTGCTATTATCCTTTGGATCGCCTGGTGGGTGTCAAGAGGAAGCAGAAAAAACAAAGGCCCAAGAGATTCCAAAGACTATTTTCTGGCAGGTAAAACGGCCGGATGGTTTGTCATCGGAGCCTCCTTATTCTCTTCTAATATAGGATCGGAGATCATAATTGGCGTATCAGGTGCTGGAGCCAGGGCAGAAATGCCTCAGGCAAATTTCGAAATCATTGCGGCACTTGTCCTCATCTTATTAGGTTGGGTATTTGTTCCTTTCTATTTGAGGTCAGGCGTATACACCATGCCTGAATTTCTTGAAATCCGTTATTCAAAAGCGTGTAGAAACTATCTGTCAGTGGTTTCGGTGCTGGCCTACGTAATCACCAAGATTTCCTTGATCATTTTTGCGGGAGCGCTCGTTTTTGAAACGATGGGTATTTCCTTTTGGACAGGGGCGATCATTACAATCGTAGCAACCGGCTTTTACACCGTTCTGGGAGGTCTTAAGGCGGTGATCTATACGGATATGATCCAAGCCTTTATCCTGCTGGCGGGAACTGGCGCAGTTACCTATTTCGGATTAATGGAGATCGGAGGCTGGGGTGCCATGATGGATACCCTTGGCGAGGCGGCAATCAAACCTGAAAATCCTCCTGTAGAAAAATTCTTTAATCTTTGGAGACCTTCAGATGACACTTCTTATCCTTGGACGGGCATGCTTTTTGGTGCGCCTATTTTAGGCGTTTGGTACTGGTGTACTGATCAGTTTATCGTGCAACGCACCTTATCCGCTAAGGATATCAGTAATGCCAGAAGGGGTACGCTATTTGCAGGATTTCTAAAACTACTTCCTGTCTTTATATTTTTCATCCCTGGCGTCATAGCCTATGCATTGGCGCAGAAGGGAATGCTCAATTTTTCGCTCGACAACCCTGATCAGGCCTTACCGGCTATGATCAACGGTTTTCTTCCTATCGGTTTAAAAGGTCTTGCCATTTCAGGCCTGCTTGCGGCCCTGATGAGTTCTTTGTCTTCGGCATTTAATTCATCCTCAACCCTTATCACTTTTGACTTTTATAAGCAATGGAAACCCCAGGCCAGTGAAAAGGAATTGGTATGGGTGGGTCAAATTGCAACACTCGTATTAGTAGTTGTTAGTTTTTTATGGATCCCTTTTATGAAAACGCTTATGGGAGGAGGATTGTTTCATTATTTACAAAGTGTTCAGGCCTATATCTCCCCGCCTATTGCGGCAGTTTTTCTGTTTGGGCTCTTTTTTAAATGGATCAATGCCAAAGGTGCCATCATTGCATTATGGTCAGGTTTCGCGCTTGGTATGCTCCGATTAGTTACTGAGTATTTAAGTAAAGAAGGAATTATAGAATTAGCACCATCTGGTTTGTTGCAAATCATGCTTGACATCAATTTCTTGCACTATGCCATCTATCTCTTTATTTTCAGTGTTTTGGTACTGATGATTTTTAGTAAAATGGGAACTCCTAAAAGGGCTGATCTGCTAGAATTAGTAACTTTCAGTAAGGAAGAATTGAATGTTAAATTTAAATGGTCAACCGACGTTGGTCTTACGATCCTTTTGATCGCTTGTGTATTATTTCTTTGGTTTATATTTAGCCCTCTTGGGATCATCAGTTAATTATGGAATTACAATTAGCAAATAAAAGTGTTTTTATATCCGGTTCAACCTCAGGAATAGGCTTTGCCATGGCGCAAGGTTTTATACTGGAAGGGGCTAAAGTTATCATCAATGGCAGGTCTGAAGATACGCTTCAGGAAGCTATTAAAAAATTAAAAATAATGGCTCCGGAAGCATCTGTTTCAGGAGTTGTGGCAGATTTTAGAGATGCAAAGGCTATTCATGAAATTCATAAAAACATCAATAAAGTAGATATACTGATCAATAATGTGGGGATCTTTTCTTCAAAACTTTTTGAGGAAACTACAGATGCAGAATGGCTAGAAATGTTTCAAGTCAATGTGATGAGTGCAGTTCAGTTATCAAGATATTTTTTACCTAAAATGCTTGATCAAAACTGGGGTAGGATTCTTTTTATTTCCAGTGAATGTGCGCAATTGGTCCCTGAAGATCTTATTGCCTATAGCACGACCAAAGCGACCTTGCTCAGTTTATCCCGCGGACTGGCCCAAACCACAAAAGGTACCCAAGTTACGGTTAATGCGCTTGTTCCAGGCTCTACCTTAACAGAAGGAGCTGTTACATTTTTAAAAGATCAGGCAATTCAGGAAGATCGATCCGAAGAGGATGTAGCAGAAGATTTCTTTAAGAAAACCCGAACAAGTTCCTTACTTCAAAGATTTGCCCAACCTAAGGAAATAGCAGATATGGCTCTTTTCTTAGCCAGCCCTTTAAGCGCTGCAACTAATGGAGCGGCTATTAAGGTTGATGGAGGTTCAGTTCCAGGCATCCTTTAAATTAAAAATATCAACTTTTTTTGATGTGAAGGTCCCTTTGCGGAAACGGAATCACTATACCATTGTCATTAAATTTTCTTACAATGACCTTTCTGATATCGCTTTTGATCTTTTCTATCCTGAAAATTTCATCACTATAGAACAGCAACTGAAAATTCAATGAGGAATCTGCAAAATCCAACAGTTGTACCTCAACCCCATCCCTTTTATCTACGTTTACATTTTCCATAGCAGAATTTTTAAGCACTTCTGAAACCAGATCAATATCAGATCCATAGGCAACTCCTATATTGATCCTAAAACGATTGTGCTTGGTCTGATGACTCCAATTGATCACCTTATTGGTAGTGATCAAAGAATTGGGAATGATAATGGATATTTGATCGCGATTCAGCCCTTTTGAAGTTCTCAGTCCAATATCCTGTATCTTTACAATATCTCCATCAATCTCAAGTATATCATCAATTTTGATGGATCTTTCAGACAGTAGAATTACTCCAGAGATCACGTCGTTAAAGGTTTGTTGCAATCCC
>CBDULU010000136.1:0-6005 GCA_965368155.1 uncultured Flavobacteriaceae bacterium | reverse complement strand
TCTTCCTGAATTCTAGGCATCCTTGTTGAACCACCTACCAAGATCACATCATCAATATCAGATTTACTAAGATCCGCATCTTTCAATGCTGCGCTAACAGGACTCATTGATCTTTTTACCAAATCGTCAGACAATTTCTCAAAATGAGCTCTTGTCAATGTTTTAACAAGGTGTTTAGGACCTGAAGCCGTAGCCGTTACATAAGGTAAATTAATTTCTGTTTGTGTACTTGATGACAATTCAATTTTTGCCTTTTCAGCAGCCTCTTTTAAACGTTGAAGAGCCATTGGATCCTTTCTTAAATCCATGTTTTCTTCTTTGTTAAATTCATCTGCCAACCAATCAATAATTACTTGATCGAAATCATCACCACCTAAGTGTGTATCTCCGTTTGTTGACAATACTTCAAATACACCATCACCAATTTCCAAAATAGAGATATCAAAAGTACCTCCACCAAGGTCATATACGGCAATTTTTCTATCCTGACCTGATTTATCCAAACCGTAAGCTAAAGCCGCAGCAGTTGGTTCATTGATAATTCTACTCACTTTTAGACCAGCAATCTCACCAGCTTCTTTTGTAGCTTGTCTCTGGGCATCGTTAAAATATGCAGGAACTGTTACTACAGCTTCCTTTACTTCTGTTCCCAAATAATCTTCAGCCGTTTTTTTCATTTTCTGCAATACCATAGCAGAAATTTCCTGAGGTGTATACAATCTTCCGTCAATATCAACTCTTGGGGTATCATTATCTCCTTTCACAACTTTATAAGGAACTCTTTCTGCTTCCATTTTAGACTCAGAAAATTTATTTCCCATAAATCTCTTTATAGAATATACAGTGTTCACAGGATTGGTAACAGCCTGACGTTTTGCAGGATCTCCAACCTTTCTTTCACCTCCTTCAACAAAAGCAACGATAGAAGGCGTTGTACGTTTTCCTTCAGCATTAGGAATTACAACTGGCTCATTTCCTTCCATTACAGAAACGCAGGAGTTGGTTGTACCTAAATCTATTCCAATTATCTTACTCATAATATTATATTTTAATTTTTATGTATTCTTTGATTTTAATAACTGTTGCTGTATAGTCAATGACTATGCCATAGCCGATTTTTAAATGATCTGTCACCTTTTTGACATTTTTTAATGACATACTGACATAAAACATCTTGAAATGATCAGTAATTGGCTTAAAATTAAAATTGAATAATTACGTTAAGTATTTGTGTTCTGATTAGAAGAACTTATTTTTAGCTGATTCATTTATACCTAATATATGTTGAGAACGACACTTCTGTTATTAATTTTAATGATCAATTTCATGGCAGTCCATGGTCAGGAAACTGTTCCCAGAGAATTCAGAGGGGTCTGGGTAGCCACTGTCGGAAATATTGACTGGCCCAGCGATAAAAACTTGAGTTCAGATCAACAGAAAAAGGAAATAATTGACCTGCTCGACCTTTTTAAAAGCATGAATTTTAATGCGATTGTTTTTCAGATCAGACCATCTGCAGACGCCTTCTACAATTCCAAATATGAGCCATGGTCATTTTATCTGAATGGAGAGAACAACAAAGCTCCTTTTCCTTATTATGATCCTCTGGCCTTTATTATTGAAGAAACCCATAAAAGAGGGATGGAATTTCACGCCTGGCTAAATCCGTATCGGGCAGTTGTCAATTACCAGGAATACCGATCAAATCCCTTTCCTTTGACCTATGAGAAACCTGAGTGGTTTATCAATCATGGTAAAAACAAATACTTTGATCCGGGCCTGCCTGAAGTTCGGGCCTATACCACTAAAGTAGTGACAGATATTGTACAGCATTACGATATAGACGCTATTCATTTTGATGACTATTTTTACCCCTACAAGATCAAAGATCAGGTATTTGATGATCAAAGAAGCTTTAAAGCTCATGGAGGCGACTTCTATCCTGATCAACCAGATAATTGGAGAAGGCAAAATGTCAATAGAATTATTCAGGAATTACATCGTACCATTAAAACCATGAAACCATGGGTTCAGTTTGGAATAAGTCCTTTCGGGGTATGGCGCAATAAATCAGATGACCAGAGAGGCTCCGTAACTCAAGCAGGTCAGACCAACTATGACGACCTCTATGCCGACATCATACTGTGGATGAAAAGCGGATGGATCGATTATATTTTGCCACAGGCCTATTGGCACATTGGACACGACAAGGTCGACTATAAAGAAATTGTTGAATGGTGGGCCAAGAATTCGTTTGGCACAAATCTTTACATTGGACATGGTCTTTACAAACTTGGAGATAAAAGTGAATTTGAGGCTTGGAGCTTGCAAAAACCTACACAAATTGAACGTCAGATAAACTTAAATAAACAAATTCCAGCCATTGAGGGCAGTGTTTTTTTCAGCGCGAAGTCATTGGTGCAAAATCCTTACGAAATCAACAAGGTATTAAAAAATAATTTTTATCAAAACCCTATCCTACAACCCATTGTAAATAAAAATGAGAAATTCACGCCGCAGCCTGTCACTAACGCCCGATTCACTAAATTGAAAAATAAGCAATACCTGCTTGAATGGGATGTGACACCGGAAAACACATCGTTTCAGGCCGTTAAATTTCTTGTCTATCACTTTGTTTCAGGTGAGACTCATAATATCAACAAAACTTCGAATATTTTAAGTTTAACCGGAGAAAGGCGCCTGGAGGTTCCAAAAAAATTATTACAATCAGGGAGCAGTCTGATCATAATTGCGGTCAGCAAGAACAATAATTTGAGCAGCCCAGTCAGTATAAAACTATAAGATTATCTGGTAAAAACAAGTTCTGTATCAGTTGACAAGTTCTCATCAAAACCGTAACCACTATAGTTAAATCCCTTTATCCCGTCAAGGGTGGTCACTTTATGATCAACGAGGTAACGCACCATTAAGCCTCTTGCCAGTTTGGCAAAAGTCATGATGATCTTGTATTCACCATTTTTATAATCCTTGAAAACGGGAGTAATAACCGGAACCTTAAGATCTTTGGCCTGCAATACCTTAAAATATTCATTACTGGCCAGATTAACAAAGAGCTCTCCTTCCTCTAATTCCGAATTCAATGTTTTGGTGATTTGATCGCCCCAAAATTTATACAGATTTGGTTTAACGCCAACTTTTAGCTTGGTGCCCATTTCAAGACGGTAGGGCTGCATCAGATCAAGTGGTTTTAAAATTCCGTACTGACCTGAAAGAATCCTGAGATGTTCCTGCAAAAAATTAAGATCTTCCAGCGGAAGACTATTTGCGTCTAAACCGCGATATACCTCACCGGTAAAAGCGTATACTGCTTGCTTGGCGTTGTCCAGATCAAATGGAGTTTCCCAGCTTTGGTTCCTTTCATAATTCAATTGACCCAGGGCAGGAGAAACTGACATTAACTTCGACAATGATCTCGCTGATTTCTTTCTTAAGATTTTGTTTAATCTATCTGCTTCCTTTAAAAAAATAGGTTGGCTAAATTCCTGAGTTGGTGCCTTTGACTCAAAATTTAGCGATTTTGCGGGTGAAATAACTATTTTCATTTATTACAATATTATGTTACGATCCAATCTCGCTTTGATTTACAGTATAATTTCTCCATTTTTCCAGACATTGTTCCATATCCTGGGGAATTTCTGAATTAAAGGATAATTTCTCCTTGGTTTCCGGATGCTCAAACCCAAGAGTTTTGGCATGCAAGGCCTGTCTTGGTAAAATTTTAAAGCAATTGTCTGCAAACTGCTTGTATTTTGTATACGTAGTACCTTTTAAAATTCTATCACCTCCATACCTTTCATCATTAAACAATGGGTGCCCAAGGTATTTAAAATGTGCTCTTATCTGATGGGTTCTTCCGGTTTCAAGTTTACATTCAACAAGGGTTACATAACTAAAACGCTCAACAACCCTATAATGCGTAACGGCATGCTTTCCAAACTCGCCATCAGGGAATACATCCATTTGAAGTCTGTTCTTCAGGCTTCTGCCAACATGACCCGTAATTGTTCCTTCATCTTCTGCCAAACTACCCCAAACCAAAGCCAGATACAACCTTTCAGTCGTGCGATTAAAAAATTGACTCGCCAAATTTGCCATCGCATACTCCGTTTTGGCAACTACTAGTAATCCACTGGTGTCTTTATCAATTCTATGAACCAGACCAGGCCTTTCGTTGCTATTCTTAGGTAAGTTCTGAAAATGATAAATCAGTCCATTTACCAGGGTACCGCTATAGTTGCCATGCCCCGGATGAACCACCATTCCAGCCGGTTTATTCACAACGATCACCTCTTTGTCCTCATAAATAATATCCAAAGGTATATTTTCCGCAACCAACAAATTTTCATGAGGGGGATGAGCCAATACCACCCTTACCACATCCTGGGCTTTCACTTTGTAATTGGATTTTACGACAGTATCATTTACCAGAACATTACCTGCTTTAACAGCCTGCTGAATCTTATTTCTTGTCGCATTTTCTATGAAATTCATCAGAAACTTATCCACGCGCAAAGGCTCCTGGCCCTCACTTGCAATAAACTTGAAATGCTCATACAGCTCATCATCTGTGGTGATATGCTCTTCATTATCTTTCATTCCCATTGCTGTTTTTTAGAATAGTAGACTAATAAATAGTGTCTTTGTTTATCAGTCCATCGCCCAAAACAAGATCTATTACCGTATTCTTTGGCAGTCTGTCTCCTGGCTTTATTTTCTTTTTATTGATCTCAAGGGCTCTTACCACATCTCTACCCAGATCTTTAATATAACGCTCCTTCCCTATCCTGAATCCAAGCGACTTTAACTGAATCACAACCTGTCTTTTCGTTTGATCAAGAACATTGGGGATGGCCACTTTTCTATAGTCAGATGGATTTAAAGTAAGGTAAATCTTTCTGTTTTCTTTTACAAAATCACCTGGCAAGGGATTCTGCTCTATGACAGATTTTGGAGGAAATTTTGGATTGAAGCTGGCAGAATCTATCACTACATAATTCAATTTATAGTCTGTGAGAATTTTCTCCGTTTCCGCTAAACTTAACTTTTCTAAATTTGGAACTGCAATTTTTTCATCGTGTTTGGTATGATACGACAGCCATTTTACCAACGCGAATACAAACAGCAGCGAAATGGCAATGACCAATATAATGGTTCTTAAAAACTCTTTACTTTTAAGGTATTGCAATAAATTCATCTCTAAAATTAAATTTTTCAAATATACTTTAAAAATTGATAACTCACAGATGGAGAATCAGTCATTTAAAGTCTTTTTTGTAAGTTTGTTTTCACAATCGGCTCCGCCTTTCAAAATACATTCATGAAAAAAAATATTGCTGTCATTATGGGAGGCTATTCCTCTGAAGCCGACATATCGCTTAAAAGTGGAAATGTCGTTTTTGAGCATCTTGATAAGGATAAATTTGATGTGTATCGTGTCCTTATTTCAAGAGAAAAATGGGCCTATATCGACGAAAATGATCGGGAGCATCCCATTAACATGGCTGATTTCACCACAACGGTCAACGGATATAAAATAAAATTTGATGTGGTTTTCAATGCGATTCACGGACACCCCGGAGAGGACGGAACAATTTTGGCCTATTTTGACCTCTTGGGCATTCCGCATTCTTCGGCCCCTTTTTACCAGATGGCCGTCGCCTTTAACAAAAGAGATTGCCTGAGCCTGTTGAAGCCTTACGGGATTAATACCGCCAGGTCCGTCTATTTGAACAAAGGAGACGACATATCCTTTTCTTCCATCGTTAAAACTGTTGGCTTACCTTGTTTTGTCAAACCCAATAGAGCTGGATCCAGCTTTGGTATCAGCAAGGTCTACAAGGAAAACGAATTGGTTCCTGCTTTGGAAAAAGCATTTCTGGAGGATCATGAAATTCTGATTGAGCAGTTTCTGGATGGTATTGAGGTGTCGGTAGGAGTCATAAAGTGGAAGGGAGACATTTTGGTATTGCCTATAACTGAGATCG
>CBDULU010000135.1:0-6044 GCA_965368155.1 uncultured Flavobacteriaceae bacterium | reverse complement strand
GAACAAGGCAGCTGATCTTGGTTTTGAGGTGCTTTTAGAAAAACAAGAGAAAGCCTGGAGTAAGATCTGGAATACGGCCGACATTACCATTTCTGGTGATATTAAGGCTCAACAAGCCATCAGGTTCAATATTTTTCAACTGAATCAAACCTATAGTGGTGAAGATTCCAGGTTAAATATCGGTCCAAAAGGGTTCACAGGAGAAAAGTATGGTGGAAGCACTTATTGGGACACTGAAGCCTATTGCATTCCTTTTTATATGAGTACCAAGGATAAAAATGTAGCTAAAAATTTATTGATCTACCGATATAACCAATTAGACAAGGCCATTGAAAATGCTGAAAAACTTGGTTTTAGCAATGGAGCGGCCCTCTACCCCATGGTAACCATGAACGGTGAGGAATGCCATAATGAATGGGAGATCACTTTTGAAGAAATTCACAGAAACGGAGCGATGGTATACGCCATCTATAATTATGTAAATTATACAGGCGATTTTGACTATGTGATCTCTCATGGAATGGAAGTAATTATTGCCATTGCCAGATTCTGGAACCAAAGAGCTACCTACTCAGCTGACAAAGACCAATATGTTATCCTGGGTGTTACCGGACCTAATGAATATGAAAACAATGTAAATAACAATTGGTATACAAATTTTCTTGCAAAATGGTGCATTGAATACGCGCTTGAAAACCTTGACATACTTAAGGATGATTATCCTGAAGAATATGTGAGGATTGTTGAAAAAACCTGTCTGAATGAAACAGAAATGGTATCCTGGACCAAGGTTTCCGATCAAATGTACTTTCCATACAGTAAAAAATATGATGTATTCCTGCAACAGGATGGATTTCTTGACAAGGAGCTTATCCCGGTTGATCAACTTGCCAAATCTGAAAGACCCATCAATCAAAAATGGTCATGGGACAGGATCTTAAGATCTCCTTATATAAAGCAAGCCGATGTTTTACAAGGATTTTATTTCTTTGAAAATCTCTTTGATCAGGAATCACTTGAGAAGCATTTTGATTTTTATGAACCCTTAACGGTACATGAATCATCACTGTCTCCTTGTGTGCATTCTATTTTAGCTGCTAAGATAGACCGTATTGACAAGGCCTATGAAATGTATTTAAGAACCTCAAGACTGGATCTTGACGATTATAATCATGAAGTACATGAAGGACTTCACATCACAAGTATGGCCGGTACCTGGCTCTCAATTGTACAAGGCTTTGGAGGGATGAGGAATTTTAATGATCAATTGTCTTTTGATCCAAAAATTCCAAAAAACTGGAAGTCGTATTCTTTTAAAATCAAGTATAGAGATCATACCATAAAGGTATTCAAAAACCATGAGGGTTGTAAGTTCTATAATGAATCTGATACTCCGGTAAGCATCATTGTTTCTGGTAAAGAAGTGACAATATTTAATAAAGACCTGGTAATTCTATAATTTAAAATTTTAATCCATGAAAAATATATTTTTTAGTTTGGTGATGCTATGGGGCGTTACAGTAATAGCACAAATAGACCGTGTTGAACCTCCAAACTGGTGGGTTGGATTTAAAGATGGCAGCTTGCAATTACTGGTAAAAGGAGATGGTGTATCTGCCTATATTCCGGAGATAGAATATGCAGGGGTAAGCATCGAAAAAGTTCACAAGGCCAAGAGCCCTAATTATTTGTTTTTAGATCTTAAAATCTCTTCAGCAACTGAGCCAGGGACGATGACTATTGTTTTTGACACCAAAGGTAAAAAGAAGCTCAAATATACATATGAATTAAAAGCAAGGTTAAGATCTTCAGAAGATTTTGCGGGTTTCAATAGTTCAGACGTGATCTATTTGATCACCCCGGATCGATTTGCAAATGCTGAACCTGAAAATGATATTGTTGCAGGATTAAAAGAATCGAAAATTGATCGAAAAGATGATTATGCACGGCATGGTGGAGATATCAAAGGAATTACTGATCATGTATCTTATATAAGCGATATGGGATTTACTGCCATTTGGCCCTGCCCGTTGCTTACCAATGACATGCCAAAATCTTCCTACCACGGTTATGCGATTACAGATCTCTATGAAATCGATCCTAGGTTTGGTACTTTAGAGCAATACGTTGAACTCTCTTCAAAAGCAACTGAAAAAGGTGTTAAACTGATCATGGACCAGGTCGCGAACCATTGTGGCCTTGAGCATTGGTGGATGAAAGACCTTCCTTTTGAAGATTGGGTCAATTATCAGGCCAAATTTGAAGCCGGTGAAAAAACTGTTTATTCAAACCATAAAAGAACAACCAATCAGGATATCTATGCCGCAAAAATTGACTCCAAAGAAATGACGGAAGGTTGGTTTGTAGATACTATGCCTGATCTGAATCAGGACAATCCGTTTATGGCCAAATACTTGATCCAAAATAGTATTTGGTGGATCGAGACTGCACAGTTGGGTGGAATTCGTCAAGATACTTACCCTTATCCCGACAAAATATTCATGTCTAATTGGGCAGGGGCCATTATGAAGGAATATCCAAATTTTAGTATTGTTGGTGAAGAATGGAGTTATAACCCTTTGCTGGTAGCCTACTGGCAGGACGGTGCCGGTAATAAGGATGGATATGATTCCAACTTAAGGTCGACCATGGACTTTCCTATGCAAAAAAACATTGTGGATGCACTTAAGGAAGAAGAAACCTGGGGTACCGGATTTGTAAAAATCTATGAAGGTTTATCCAATGATTTTCACTATCCAAGCCCAAAAGATATCATGATATTTCCAGATAATCATGACATGGACCGTATCCATACACAATTAAATGAAGACCCTGTACTCACCAAAATGGCTATGGCTTATATGTTGACCTTGCCCAGAATTCCACAGGTGTATTACGGAACTGAGATCCTGATGCAAAACACCGCTAAACCAGGTGACCATGGGTTGATAAGAACCGACTTTCCGGGAGGATGGCAAGGAGATCAGGTCAATGCCTTCACGGGAGATGGATTGAATGAAGAACAACTTGACATGCAAAATTATGTCAAGACCCTTCTTCAATTCAGAAAGCAAAGTAAGGCCATACATGAAGGAAAAACAATTCATTTTTCACCTAAAGACGGTGTATATGTATTGTTTAGAATTCTTGATGAGCAAGTTGTTGTCTTGATCCTTAATAAGAATACGGAACCCTTTGAACTGGATCTCAACAGATTTAAAGAAATGACACTAGAAGACAAGGAACTCACTGACATTTTTACCGGTAAAAAAGTAGTTTGGAAAAACAGTTTGAAGCTGGATAAAAAAGGCGCAATGATTTTAACGACGAACAAATAAAATGCCCTGTTATAAGCTTTCAAATATTCCTATAGTACTTTTTATATGGCTTCTTTGTGGGAGTAACATGACTAGTCAGGTCACTTTGATTGTGGAAGGTCTGCCAGAAAATACACCTTCGACTGATGACATATATGTGTCGGGAGACTTTGAAGGCTGGACGGGTGGTCAGGATGCTTATAAACTAACCTATGTTCAAGGACAGCATAAGATCGTTCTTCCCATATCTAAAGAAACCATCCATTTTAAATTTACAAGAGGCTCTTGGGAATCAGTTGAATCAGATATAGAAGGAAGACAGCTTGATAACAGGTCTTTCTCCTTTACTAAAAAAATAGACACACTTAAAGTTGCAATAGCCCAATGGGCCGATCTTACCCCCAAGAAAAGTACAGCTTCAGCCAGTGTACATCTACTTGACGATTCTTTTGATATGTCACCATTGGACAAAAAAAGAAGGGTCTGGATCTATCTTCCGACATCCTATGATACCTCATCAAAGAGTTATCCTGTTGTCTATATGCACGACGCTCAGAATCTTTTTGACCAATCCTTATCCTATAGCGGAGAGTGGGAAGTAGATGAAACTCTGGATCGCCTCGAAAATTCCCATGAACTTGAACTCATTATTGTAGGTATAGACAATGGAGGTAGTGAAAGAATAGACGAATACACCCCCTGGGAAATTCCCGAATATCCTTCAAAGCAGCAGGGTGATGCATATATTCGATTTATCAAAGAAAATTTAAAACCCTTTATTGACAAAAATTACCGAACGCAAAGTAACAGGGAACAAACCGCGATCATGGGTAGTTCGCTTGGAGGCCTTATATCATATTATGCAGCCCTGCAATACCCGGAGACCTTTGGAAAAGCAGGTATTTTTTCTCCGTCTTTTGAAATGGTCAAAAAGAGTTTAGGTTTTGCAAAGGACCACGGCAATTTAAAAGACAGCAAGATCTATTTTATGGCAGGAAACAAAGAAAGTGAGCAAATGGTTGCAAAAATGAGCCAAACCATCCAATTGATGATCGCTACAGGTTTCCCCGAAAACAATATTAAATCAAAAGTGGTTAAAGAAGGTGAACACAACGAAAAACTTTGGCGAGAAGAATTCGAACCAGCCATTATCTGGTTGTTCGAAACTGACCAATAACATAACTATAGTAAAAAAATAATGATCATGTTTAAAAAAATAATACTTGCAGGAGCCGCTTTACTTTTTCTTTTTACAAGCTGCAAACAAAGCAATCAAGATTTGAAATCTACTCCGGCACCTGAAATACCCTTTGTATGGGAAAATGCAAATCTTTATTTTCTGTTGACCGATAGGTTTAACAACGCTGACCAGACCAATGATATCAATTTTGAGCGAAACTTGCCTACTGCACCTTTAAGAGGTTTTCAAGGAGGTGACATCAAAGGGATCACTGAAAAAATCAAGGAAGGTTATTTCAACGATCTTGGTATTAACGCTATTTGGTTTACGCCTGTGGTCGAGCAGATTCATGGAGGAACTGATGAAGGAACCGGTTTTACCTATGCTTTTCACGGATATTGGACCAAAGACTGGACTGCCCTGGATCCTAATTTTGGAAGTATGGAAGATCTCGCAGAGTTAGTATCAGTTGCTCATCAGCATGGAATCAGGATCGTAATGGACGCTGTGATCAATCACACTGGTCCTGTAACGGAACAAGACAAGGTCTGGCCAAATGATTGGGTCAGAACCAGTCCAAAATGCGAATACAGCTCCTATGAAACTGCTGTTCCCTGTACATTGGTGGAAAACTTACCCGATATTCTCACCGAATCAAACGAAAATGTGGAGCTTCCAAAAGAACTTGTCGAAAAGTGGAAAAAGGAAGGTAGATATGAACAGGAAATGGCTGAGCTCGATGCTTTTTTCGAAAGAACAGGTTATCCAAGAGCTCCCAAATATTATATTATCAAATGGTTATCTGATTTTGTAAGAGACTTTGGTATTGATGGCTTCAGAGCAGATACAGTAAGGCATATAGAAGAAGAGGTATGGGCCGAATTTAAAGTGCAATGTGAAACTTCTTTTGCTGACTGGAAACAACAAAATGCTGATCAGGTGTTAGACGACAATGAGTTTTATATGGTTGGAGAAGTATATGACTATGACATTATTTCTTCTGGTAAAAGTTTTGACTTTGGAGATGTAAAGGTCAATTATTATGATCACGGTTTCGACAGTATGATCAACTTTGAATTCAAGAAAAGCGCTAACGAGAGCTATGAAACGATATTTTCCACTTATAGTGAAGTGCTTAACAATAAGACCTCCGGATTCCAGGTTTTGAATTACCTGACTTCTCATGACGACGGCAGTCCTTTCGATAAAGAACGAAACAAACCATATGAAACAGCTACAAAATTATTGTTATCGGCAGGTTCTGCTCAGATCTATTACGGAGACGAATCAGCCAGAGGCTTGATCGTTGAAGGAACTCAAGGAGACGCCACCTTACGATCGTTTATGAATTGGGAAGATATAAAAACGAACCCGGAGACCCAGGCTATTCTAAGTCATTGGCAAAAACTTGGCGTTTTCAGAAGAGCTCATCCTTCTATTGGTGCCGGTCAACATAAAATGATCAGTGAATCACCCTATGTTTTTGAAAGAACCTTTGCCAAGGGCGAGTTTAAAGATGCTGTTGTTATAGGGCTGGATCTTACGGA
>CBDULU010000134.1:0-6061 GCA_965368155.1 uncultured Flavobacteriaceae bacterium | reverse complement strand
TGGGATTGAGAATTTTGAATTGAACCTGGACCAAATCATACCTGAAATTAAGGAACCTGAGGATACAGAATGGATCAAACACATAAAATTTAAGTCCGAAAAATTATCCGCCTTTTGGGGACGAGATATTTATCTTGGCGCTCATATCCTTTTGCCTAAAAATTTTGATAAACATCCTGAAGCCAAATATCCCCTAATGATATTTCACGGTCACTTTCCTTCTGATTTCGGAGGATTTAGAACAACTCCACCAGATAAGGATCTAGAACCGGTCTATTCTGATAGATTCAAAATTGATGGCTATAATATCATTCAACAAGAAGAAGCCTATAACTTCTATCAAAGATGGAACGAACCCGATTTTCCAAGATTTCTAATTATTGAGATCCAGCATCCCACACCCTACTATGACGATTCTTATGCCGTGAATTCTGAAAGTCAGGGGCCTTATGGAGATGCGATTACCCATGAGCTCATTCCTTATATAGAAAAAGAATTCAGAGGTATTGGTGAGGGTTGGTCGAGATTTCTATATGGTGGTTCTACCGGAGGCTGGGAAGCTCTGGCTGTTCAAGTCAAATATCCGGATGAATACAACGGGTGCTTTGCTGCATGCCCAGACCCCATCGACTTTAGCAGCTATTGCCTGACCAATATTTATGAGGATAAAAACGCTTACTTCTATGAGAGTGATTTTAAAACCTTGGAAGTTCCTTCTCATCGTGATTACCTGGGACAAATCACCTCTACTGTAAAACAAGACAACCAACTGGAACTGGTTTTAGGCGATAAATCGAGATCGGGTCAGCAATTTGATATTTGGGAAGCCACTTATTCACCGCAGGCTGATGACGGATATCCACAAAGAATATGGGATAAACAAACTGGTGATATCAATCCTGAAGTCGCCAATTACTGGAAAGAAAATTATGATCTTCGCCATATCCTTGAGAGAGACTGGGATAAATTAGGAGAAAAACTAAAAGGAAAAATCCATATTTATTGTGGAGATATGGATAATTATTACCTGAATAATGCTGTGTATTCAATGGAATCCTTTTTAGAAAGTACTTCAGATCCCTACTATGATGGAGAAGTGGATTATGGCGACAGGGCCGAGCATTGCTGGAATGGAGATCAGGAAAACCCTAATTATATTTCTCGTTTGCGTTACAATTCCATGTATGTTCCGAAGATCATGAAAAGAATAGCTGTTTCTGCTCCTCCAGGGGCTGATCTTACAAGTTGGAGGTATAAAGAATAAAAACAGCAAAAGCCTTCAGGTCTAATCTACCTTCAAATGAGTAATTATATTATCTTTGTGGGGTAATTGAAAGAATATGTTTTTATTTATAAGTGGTGCTGAGATATTTATAATCCTTGTAATTGTGGTGATGTTATTCGGTGCGGATAAACTTCCTGAGCTGGCCCGTGGTCTTGGTAAGGGCATGCAACAGTTAAAAAACGCGACAAACGAAGTTAAAAAAGAGATTACCGAAGGCGTTAAAAAACAAGGAATAGATACAGATCTAACAAAAGATATTCAAAAGGAAGTTACGAATATCAAAAAGAAGGTAACGGATAATATTGATGACCTGACCGGACCTATAAAAAGAAACTTATAAGTTGAGCTTTTTAGATAAAATTATTCAGTATGATAAGGAGCTCCTGGTCTTTATCAACGGAATGGGCTCAGAAAACTGGGATGGCTTCTGGCTTATAATTACCAACCAACTCAGTTGGATCCCTTTATACCTCCTCTTTTTTTACTTGATCTTTAAAGCATTTGGATGGAAAAAAGCACTTGGACTGGTACTTCTTACAGCCCTTATGGTTACTTTTTCTGATCAGTTTACGGTATTTCTAAAGAATTATTTTGAAAGACTCAGGCCCAACCGGGACCCGTCAATCAACGAAGTAATCAGAATTCTTAAAAATAATTCCAGCTTTAGTTTTGTGTCAGGTCATGCGACCACATCCTCAGCTGTAACTTTACTGATGTATTTGACGTTAAAAAAGTATTATAACTATACCATCTTGTTTTTTATATGGCCCATCATGTTCTCCTATAGCAGAATGTACCTGGGTGTTCACTTTCCTTTAGATGTAACTATGGGTGCCATTTTAGGGTTGCTGATAGGATATGTTTTTTACAGACTCAGTTTAAAATTGCTGAACTGGATAGAAAAAAAATATTAAACTACCATTAGATTACATCCCCTGATATCGGAATGGTCGAACCTTCCAAGGATCTCAAATTTATTGTCATCG
Source organism: uncultured Flavobacteriaceae bacterium (assembly GCA_965368155.1). Classification (GTDB taxonomy): domain Bacteria; phylum Bacteroidota; class Bacteroidia; order Flavobacteriales; family Flavobacteriaceae; genus Lutimonas. The sequence goes on along the minus strand of CBDULU010000134.1, from coordinate 3,790 downwards.
ATTTTACGACCCAAATCTTGAGTGGCAATAAAGGAACATGAATTGATGTTCGCCAAATCCACAATGTTGATCCCTCCAGTTCTACCATGATCAAGTATATGAAAAGGATCTTCAGGATCTCTTATAAATATCTTCATCCATGGAGGTGTCTCAAAAACACCCGCTCCTAAAGAATAGGCTTGGGATAATAATTCGGTCATTCCATATTCAGAGTGAATGTTTATAAGTCCAAAACCATCAGCAAGAATTTCATGTAATTCACTTCTTATCAGTTCTTTTCTTTTGCCCTTCATTCCTCCTGTTTCCATTACAATTGTGTTTTTTAGCTGGAACTTTCTGTTTTGAATAAGATCCAATAAGGCATAAGTGACTCCTATCAAAAGCACTTTCTCCCCTTTTGAATCAAGCTTTATCAGTAGCTCACTCAAGGCATTCAGCTCATTAAGATAGAATCCACTGTCTTTTGAAGCACTCTCTTTAATCAGATGATCGACCATATAGATCAGGGAGGAGCCCTGTCTTTCCAAATAACCGGGAAGTAATGCCAGTACGGTATAATTTTTAATATTTCCGTAAAAGTATTGGAATCCTTTGTTAAAGCTTTCTTCATAAATTTTAAGGTCTGTAACAAAATGCTGGCTTTGAACTGCACCGGTTGTACCACTGCTTGAAAAGATTCTTTCAACCTGATCGTCAGTACTTAAAATTTCATGAGATTTAAAAAAATCAACCGGTATAAATGGAATATTCTCGACCTTATCTATAGACAAGGAATCTATTTTTAAAAGGTTGAGAAACTGTTTATATACTTTGTTATTTTTGGCTTGGTGCCTAAATATTTTCAAGGCCTCAGTTTCAAACTTGCCAGCATCTGAAATATTGAAAATATCCATGTAAATAAGGCTTCTTTTTTGACAAAAGTAGCCCTTTTTTACGCAACCAATTAACAATTGGGTATCTTAAAAAGTACTAATAACTGCTTTTTCTGTTAAAATATGGCGCTTAGAAAGATTTTTTTCGTAATTTTTGCCGTTGTATTATTAGTATCATGTTCAGATGATGACAACTACGAATATCACTATGAATTGCTGCCCATTGAGGAAGCCATGGTGCCTGAAGTATTTGAGTATGGGCAGATATATAATCTCTCGGTAAAATATATTGCGCCGGATGACTGTTATATCAATAGTGATATTTTATATGAATACGACGAAAGTGCCAGAAATGTGGCAGTGATTTCGCTAGTTATTGAAAGTAATGATTGTGAAACCATTGATTTAGAACAGGAACTTACCTTTCAAGTGCATGCTTTGCAGGCGAGTCCCTATATTTTTAGATTCTGGCAAGGAGACGATGATAATGGAGAGCCCATTTATTTAACGGTGGAAGTCCCGGTAATTAATATAAGCAATCAAAAAGCCAATGAGTTTGAAGCGACTCATACTAAAATGTAAAAGCGGAGATATTATCTCCCAGTCGGAGATTTACCATCTGTTTGCTGGTAAGCTTTTTGCGATATGCTTGAAATATTCAAAGACTCAGGAAGAAGCAGAAGACAATTTACAGGAGGCGTTTATAACAATCTTTAATAAAATTGACCAGTTTCAATTTAAAGGTTCTTTTGAAGGATGGATGAAAAGAATCGTGATCAACACAGCGCTTCAGACCTATCGTCAAAAGAATGTGTTGAATCTAATTGAAGAAAATTATCCAGAGGAAGTAGAAGTTGAAATAAATGAAAGTGCAATTACCCTCGATTTTTTATTGAAAATAATTCAGGAATTACCTGAACGATATAGAATGGTGTTCAATCTTTATGTCTTAGACGGTTTTTCACATAAGGACATCTCTAAAATGCTGCATATAGCAGAAGGAACATCCAAATCAAATTTGTCAAGAGCAAGATTGATTTTAAAAGAAAAAGTTGAATTAAGTCAGCAGCAGAAAAACGCAGGGCTGATTTAATTGACCAATTGATTAAATGTTAGAAAGAAAAAACATAGACAGGGTTTTTCAGGAAAACCTGAAAGATTTGGAGATTTATCCAAATAATCGGGTCTGGAACAATATTGAGGGTAAGCTTAGCAATAAGACTTCAAAACCTGCTATTGCACTATGGAAAAAAATGAGTGGAATTGCCATGATGATGGCAGCAATTTTTACTGCGGGTCTTTTGTATTTTAATGACACTGACGTAATACCAGTTAATTCTCAAGTTGGCGAAATTGATGCCACCAGTGTTGATAGATCTACTGATTCCCCTCTTACTCCGATTTTCATAAAACCAACAGAAGAATTAGCCAATAATTCGAAAAAGGAGCAAACAATAAGAAAAATGGAAAAACCCATTTTTGTCAAGAAACCTAACAACAAGGTCATCGTGACAAATAATGAAATAGCTTCTATGTACTCGACTATTGAAAACAAATATGTTGTCAATAAAAGTGATTTTTTAGAGCAGCTGGATGAAAGCGAATCTATTGCGGCTCGAATGGAAAGTATTCCTGTAAAAGCCATTAATACCAATGTAATTGATAAAAAATGGTCTGTTGGACCCACGGTGGCACCGGTCTTTTATAATTCACTTCAAAATGGATCTCCCTTAAACGATGCTTTGTCAAACAATACCAAAACTTCTGACAATTCGCTTTCTATTGGAGTCAAGGTGAATTACCAATTGTCTAATAAGTTTTTTATACAGTCAGGGGTGAATAAAGTTGAGTTGGCGTATAACACCCAAAACGTAAACGCTTTGATATCCTCTTCAAAGAATGCCTTAAACAATATGAATACTGACAAGTCCGGCGTTATTCTGACACCTGTTCGAAGCTCATCTGTCAGTGGAGGGTCTGAATTGAATAAATCCGGTATCAGTGGAGATTTAAATCAGTCGATAGAATATTTTGAATTGCCTATTGAGATGAAATATAGTCTTTATGATAAAAAAATAGGGTTGAATCTCGTTGGAGGATTTAGTACACTTATTTTATCCAATAATTCAGTATCGATCATTTCGCAGAATGATGTTACTGATCTGGGTGATGCCAACAATCTTAACGATTTCAATTTTAGTGGAAACGTAGGAGTTGATCTCGATTATAAGATCAGTAAAAGCTGGTATTTAAACGTGGCACCTATGTTTAAATATCAATTCAATACCTATTCTGGAAATGCTGGTAATTTCAGGCCTTATTACTTCGGACTTTATTCAGGCTTGAATTATAAATTTTAAGCCCCCTTCCTGACATCCCATTCAGCTTTTTCCTTTTAAAATTTTAAGAATATCTTATTTTGACCTTGTTCTGCATAAAGTTTTTTGATTATTCCTAAATTCCTAAGCTAAATCCTATTAATTTTACATTTCAATGCACACTGCTAGTGCACAAGTCAAAGACAAACATTAATATAAAAAAAACAGCATATGGGATTAGTGGCAACTGATTATGGAATTAAGGAGGCTTTAAGGCAATTAGGTGTAGAAGAAGTAAATGACGGAAGTTCAACAGGTTCGGAATTTTTTGCCAATGGAGATTCCATTGCTTCCTTTTCTCCGGTTGACGGAAAATTAATTGCAAAAGTAAACACCACTTCTCAGGAAGATTTTGAGAGGGTGATGAGCACCGCTACAGACGCTTTCAAGCATTGGAAAACGATTCCAGCACCACAACGAGGAGAAGTTGTCAGGCAGTTTGGAGAAAAATTAAGAGAACTCAAAGAGCCTCTGGGCAAACTTGTTTCCTATGAAATGGGAAAAAGTCTTCAGGAAGGACTGGGAGAAGTTCAGGAAATG
>CBDULU010000133.1:0-6069 GCA_965368155.1 uncultured Flavobacteriaceae bacterium | reverse complement strand
TAAGGCAGCTGTTGGTATCGGCTGCAAGCCTATTCTTTCGCCTCCTCTTTGGGTGTATAAAACTTCCAATTGAAGTGAAAAAAGATCATCTACAGGGTATTCAACAAAAATACCAATATCCACACCAGATGAGGATTCATAATCTTCAGTATAAATATTATCAGAATTATCGGTTATTCTTCCTATACTATATCCCACTTTTCCACCAATTTTAACTTGTGCGATGGAAATACTAGTGATGAGAAAAAAAGTGAGTAAAAGTAGTTTGATTGAAGCGGTTGATTTCATGGATACTTTTTAAAAATTAGATTTTGAATGCAGCAGAAAACTAATACTTTCTCTTAATTGAGAATAAATATAGAAAAATTATTATTAACCCGACAAAAGCTATTGAGCAATTTTAAAACTACCCAAATATTAGCAATTACAGTCAGTATCACAATTGCCCCCTTTTTTTTTAGGGTTGTAAAAAAACTTTCTCACCAAAAATACTATGGCTAACAATAAGCCCACATATACCAAAATCTCCTGTATCATAGGTGTTAATTTAACAAAGTAAAGGTAATAAATGAAGCTATATATGCGATCGCACCCATTCCGAAAAGTTGAATCATGGGCCATTTCCAGCTATTGGTTTCTCTTTTAACAATGGCCAGTGTACTGACACATTGCATGGCAAATGCATAAAAGATGAGCAGGGACATGCCAACAGGTATATTGAAGAGTTTTTCACCAGTTTCTTCATTAATTTCTTCTGCCATACGCTGCTTGATGGTCGTATTCTCTTCATCATCGTTTCCTACGCTGTAAATAGTAGCAAGAGTTCCTACGAATACCTCTCTTGCTGCAAATGAAGAAATCAGGGCAATACCGATCTTCCAATCATAACCCAAAGGTTTGATAGCAGGTTCAATAGCCTTTCCCATAACCCCGATATAGGAACGTTCAAGTTTATAAGAAGCCATAGCTTCCCTGTAACCATTGCTCTCAGCGGATTCAATTTCCAAAGGCGCTACAAAATCTTCTTCAGCAGTATCAAATGCGGCAGGGCCATTTGATGCCAGGAACCATAGGATAATAGAAATGGCAAGAATAATTTTTCCAGCTCCAAAAACAAAAGCTTTCGTCTTTTCAACAACCGTATAAAAAACATTCTTAAGAGAAGGTAATTTATAGTCAGGCATCTCAATTAGGAAGAAACTTTTCCCCTCTACTTTAAGCGTTTTGTGCAATAGATAACCCGAAATCATCGCCATAAAAAATCCCAGGAGGTATAAACCCAGCAAAGTCAAACCCTGCAAGCTAAAAATTCCTAAAACGCGATCCTGTGGGATGATCAAGGCTATGATGATGGCATAAACAGGAAGTCTTGCCGAACAGGTTACAAAAGGCACCACCATTATAGTAATCAATCTTTCTTTCCAGCTACTGATGTTTCTTGCTGCCATTACAGCAGGTATCGCGCAAGCTGTACCTGATATTAATGGTACTACACTTTTACCACTCATTCCGAATCGACGCATGATCTTATCCATTAAAAACACCACTCGACTCATATATCCTGTCTCTTCCAGAATAGATACAAAAAGAAACAAAATGGCAATTTGCGGGATAAAAATGATGATTCCGCCAATCCCTGGTATAATTCCCTGACTGATCAAATCTGTCAACTTACCCGCTGGTAGAATTTCCTGAGCCTTAGAACTCAACTCAGCAAAAAAAGCATCGATAAAGTCCATGGGTATACTTGCCCAATCAAAGATTGATTGAAAGATCATCATAAGGATAACGGCAAATATCACATAACCAAAGATCTTATGCGTGAGTACCCGGTCCAATCTGCTTCTAAGATCCCTGGCTTTAGATTTATCAACCTTGTAAGTTTTCTTTAAAATTGAATTGATCTGCTGGTAGCGATATATCGTTTCTTTATGTTGGTACTTTTTAAGCTTTGACGGGTCCTGCTTGTAGGTATTGATCAAGGCAATTTCCTCCTCATTTAAATCATTGTATTCGTCCAACTGCGTTACATACAACCAAGTTTTATATAAAGACAAGTTTGGGAAACTCTGTTTCAATTCTTTGAAATAATCCTTGTCGATCTTCTCTGAAATATAAGCAAGTGAAGAAGTATCCAATGCCTTATAATTACGAATCACTTTTTTTAATTCATCAATTCCTAAATTCTTTCGGGCACTGATGAGGACTACTTCACTTTTCAATTCAATCTTCAGTTGTTCCAGGTCTATCTCAACACCCTTTTTACTCAACTGATCAGCCATATTAATGGCGAGAATGGTTGGAATCTGAAGGTCCTTAATTTGCGAATATAACAGCAGGTTCCTCTTAATATTCTCTATGTCTGCCACCACAACAATCACATCGGGAAAATCTTCATGTTCCTTATGCAACAAGGTTTGTAAAACAATATTTTCATCAATGCTAGTTGGATTGATGCTGTAGGTTCCCGGAAGATCAACAATAGAAGCATGGCAACCTTGAGACAATAAGGCCTTGCCTACTTTTTTATCGACGGTTATACCCGGGTAATTTCCTACTTTCTGTTTCAATCCTGTCAATTGATTGAATAGAGAAGTTTTTCCTGTGTTAGGATTACCAACTAAAGCTACTTTTATGGCTTTATTCTCTGGCATTTATTCTATTCAGGCATGAATTAAACTTTGGTGATCAGAATTTGTGAAGCAGTTTCTATTCTGATTGCAAGATGGCTGCCATTTACCCGAATATATAAGGGATCTTTTAAGGGTGCTTTTTGAATTAATTCAACTCTTTCCCCAGGCAAACAACCCATTTCCAAAAGCGACAATGGAATACTGTCAATTGAAATTTCTTCTATGATGCCCTTTTCTCCTACCCTTAAACTTGCAATACTTGTACTCAATTTTTATTTAGATTAATTATAAATACCGTACGAAATTACGCAAAAATATTCGTTTAAAACTGATAATTATCACGAAACGATAAAATAAAAGGAGAACTTTCCGAACCTTTATCAGTCTTCTAACTTCAGTATATCAATGTCCTTAATGATACGTTTTATTTCCCTTGCATCCGTACCATCATAAAATCCTCTGATCTGGTTTTTTTTATCTACCAACACAAACTGTTCAGTATGTATAAAATCCTGCTCTCCCCCATCTCCTTCATCCAATACGGCAAAATAGGATTTGCGGGCCAATTCATAAATATGAGCTTTCTTACCCGTAGTAATCTCCCATTTACCATCTATGGCCTTATTTTTATCTGCATAGGCTCTTAGGACAGAAACACTATCAATTATTGGGGTAACTGAATGTGACAAAAATTTCATCTCATTATCATCTTTATAATACTCCTGAAGTTCTGACATATTGATGGCCATGATAGGGCAAATGGTTTGACATCTGGTAAAAAAGAAATCAGCAATATAAATCTTTCCTTCAAAGTCCTTTTTACTGATTGAATCGCCATTTTGATTGATCAGATGAAAATCACCAATACGATGGTTCCTGCTTATGTTTTTGACAGCATCATCCACCAGTCTTGGATTGACATCTATCGGATTATACACCGGAAGTACTGTTTTAGGCTTAACCAAAAAATAAAGCACGGGAACAAATACAATGCTAAAGAAAAAAAGAAATATCAAAGTTGACCTGGACTTCTTGAAAAATTCTAATAAATACATATTTTGTATCTTTGGGCTTCTTAAAAAATTGCTAACAGCATTACAAAAGTAATCTTTATGAAGTATTTTTTACGCCTTATACTTCTATTATTTTCAGTGTCCGGACTTGCCCAACAGCATGCTGTGGCTGACCTTGATTACCTCAAGGAGCTATCTGATTCCGAAAGAAAAAATGCTGCTCAAAAAATTGCCTTTAAGGCGAATCCAAATACGGTAAATTACGATATTGGATATCACAGATTTTTATGGGAAGTGGATCCTGCCAAAGCTGAGATCAAAGGCGAAGTGACTACCTATTATACTGCACTGGACGACATGGAGGAGATCCTTTTTGATTTGGCAGACAACATGAATGTTTCGGAGGTGAAGCAACGTGGGCAAGCGCTATCTTTTAGTCAAAATGACAATGACGAACTCATTATTAGTCTCCCAGCCACTCAAAGAAAGAGTGTGCTTGATTCTCTCACCGTCTTTTACGAAGGAAATCCGGTGAGCTCAGGATTTGGTTCTTTCGAGATCAGCACCCATGGGTCGGGAAGCACGCCGGTGCTTTGGACCTTGTCAGAGCCTTATGGTGCCAAAGGATGGTGGCCCTGTAAACAGGACCTGATCGATAAAATTGATTCCATTGATATATTTATCAAACATCCTGAAAAGTACAAGGCTGCCTCGAACGGCCTATTGGTTTCTGAAATTACAAACTCAGGACAAACCTTGACCCACTGGCGTCATCAATACCCGATTCCGGCCTATTTGATCGCTATAGCCATAACCAATTATGCTGTTTACAAAGACAACCCTGGAGGTCTGGAATTTGACATTGTGAATTACGTTTACCCTGAGGATTTGGATTATACTAAAGGACAAACAGCCCTAACTCCGGCTATTATGAAGTTGTATAATGAACTTTTTGAAATGTATCCTTATGCAAAGGAAAAATATGGGCATGCACAATTTGGTTGGGGAGGCGGCATGGAACATACAACCATGACTTTTATGGGTGGCTGGAGTCGTGGCTTGATCGCTCATGAATTGGCACACCAGTGGTTTGGAAATAAAATTACTTGTGGCAGTTGGGAAGACATCTGGTTAAATGAAGGATTTGCCACTTATCTCGATGGTCTTGTTTATGAAAAATTTGATGGTGAAGCTGCTTTTTCTCAATGGAGAAAGGCTGTGGTTAATAATGTTGTTTCCTCCCCTTCAGGTTCAACATTTGTGACTGACACTACTTCAGTATCCAGAATTTTCAATGGTCGATTGACTTATAGAAAAGGAGCCATGATCATTCATATGCTCCGATACAAATTGGGAGATGAAGTGTTTTATAAAGGCCTGCAAAACTATCTTGCAGATCCCGAACTTGCATTTTCTTATGCCAAAACACCAGATTTGCAAAAACATTTAGAAGCCGTCAGTGGTGCATCACTTGATGAATTCTTTAAGGATTGGTTTTATGGTGAAGGATATCCCGAATACGAAGTGGTATGGAGTCAGAACAGCTCTGACCAACTCATTCATTTTCAAGTGAGTCAGCAACAATCTCACCCATCAGTTTCATTTTTTGAAATGCCGCTACCTGTAACTGTACTCGGCACCTCAGGTGAATCGGAAAAATTGCGTCTTGAAGTGTCAGAGGACAATCAAGTATTCAGTATACAATTGAATTTTACAGTGGCTTCTGTGCAAATCGACCCGGAAAGTCATCTGATTTCTAAAAATAACCAGGCTGTTCTCGGCCTCGATCAAGAAAGCCTGCAGAATATTCTATCCATTTTTCCAAACCCCGTGGCTGATGAATTGATTATCAACAGCAATGGGCTCCTGTATGTCAGAAAGATCAGTATTTACAATATTCTTGGAAAAAAAGTATTTGAAAGATCAAATCCTGATATACGTATTGATCTTCAAAAACTTGATTTTGGTGTCCATTTGGTGGTCATTGATACCGATCAAGGCAGTCTGCACAAGACAATTTTAAAAAAATAGTATTTTAACAACTATTTCGGAAGCCTGATTTCTTAATATTGAGCATAAAGTGTACATTTGTCCTCCTTAAATTTTTGAAATTTATCCATGGAAACCTATATAAAAATTACCCAGTTCCTGTTGAGTTTATCTCTACTGATCGTTTTGCATGAATTGGGCCACTTTATCCCTGCAAAATTATTCAAGACAAGAGTCGAGAAGTTCTATCTTTTCTTCGATTATAAATTCTCTATTTTTAAAAAGAAAATAGGTGATACGGTTTATGGAATAGGTTGGATTCCTTTAGGGGGATATGTAAAGATATCCGGTATGATCGATGAGAGCATGGATAAGGAACAAATGGCTCTACCACCTAAACCATGGGAGTTCAGATCGAAACCAGCATGGCAGAG
>CBDULU010000132.1:0-6074 GCA_965368155.1 uncultured Flavobacteriaceae bacterium | reverse complement strand
AGCCACATCATAATATACTTTTTCATTCAGACTCGTATCCGTTTCAAGTACAGCCGCTCTCTGATTTTTTTGCTGGGTCACCCATACCTTCAAGGCATCCTCCTGTTCCTCGAATTTCAAATCATAAGCGCCTTTTGGTGCCATTATTTTCGCAAAAACAGGAGCTGTTTCGATGGCTATAAACAATAATAATATAAACAAAGAAGGCATTGCTGGTAGCTTTTCGAGTGCATTGATCCTGGCCATCAAACCATCGAAGCCATCAATGATGGGTTGGCTATTGGCAGTTTGGAGTTTTTGTTTCTCTCTTAGATCTGTTAGGATCATTTCTTTACGCGCTATTTTTGTAGCACTGCTGTCTTTTAATTGCTGCAGTTCTTGTAGTTGGGTATCATGCTTTTCCCTTTTTTCTTCATATACAGGTCCCTTGCCAAGTTTCATGGTGCCTTTTGTACCCTCCGCTTCCGTGATATAGGTGTCGTATAAGGCATTTACTTCGGCTTCTTTAGCAGTAATATTCCCTTCAATAGTTTTAATTTCAGCTTCAACTCTTTCTATCTCTGGTGTAAATTGCTGGGCTATTTGATCCTGATTTAAGAGTGTCATATTGTTTTTTTGCTCCAATAGTACCCTGTCAATTTCCTTTTCAAATATTTTTAATTCTAAAGGTTTTGAAATCACGATAGCAATGATCAAGGCTAAAACTAATCGGGGTGAAGCCTGAAGGAATTCTTTCCAAAACGAATCTCTTTTTTTTATGGTTCCAACAATGAATCTATCCAGGTTAAAAATGAGCATACCCCAGATTAAACCGAATAGTACCGCCATATAAACGTTGTCAAACACTGTATACAAGGCATAGGCACTTGAGACAAATGCCATGATGGCTGTAAAAAAAACGGTACCACCAATACCGGCATATTTGATTTGTTCAGATTTTGGACTTTCCTGAAGCAGGTCTGTGTCTGCGCCTGAGCACATCCAGAAGAATTCTTTTATCATAATGAGGAGGGTTTAGTTAAGAACAACGAATTAATCCTCCTATATGTTGCTCACTTATTGTCTTTGTTATACTAAAGTTTTGTTAAAATTGTGATTATTGTAAATAACGGGCATGATTTACGCTTAAAACTTGCCAACCTGTGTAATAAATGTAATTTTACGATCTTAAGAATAGCCCTATGAATTTATTAAAGGATTTACAGCAACGTAGCCAATCTAAATGTGAACTCTGCAGTTCGACAACGCAATTGACCATTTATGAGGTTCCGCCATCTTCTAAGGGGACTGAAGAAGACAGTATCTTGATTTGTGAGATCTGTGTTGATCAGATTGAAAATCCTGATCATGTCGAGGTGAATCACTGGCGTTGTTTAAACGATAGTATGTGGAGTGAGGTGGCGGCTGTTCAGGTTGTAGTTTGGCGTATGCTAACACGTCTGCGATCTGAAGGCTGGCCCCAGGATCTATTGGATATGATGTATCTGGATGAAGAGAATTTAGCATGGGCTAAAGCAACAGGCGTAGGCGAAGTCGATGAGAATGAAATCATTCATAGAGATGTAAACGGTGTTGTATTACAAGCCGGAGACTCGGTGGTTTTGATCAAAGATCTAAAAGTAAAGGGCTCAAGTTTGGTCGCCAAGCAAGGTACCGCAGTTCGCAGAATTTCACTAGACAGAGACAACGCCGAATTTATTGAGGGCAAAGTGGGGCCTACTCAAATTGTGATCATTACCAAATATGTCAAAAAAATATCCTAATCGACTATTGGTTTAGGTACAACTCTACATAATTTTTATAAAACAGGGGGATGGTTTCTATCCCTTTTAAATAATTAAACAGACCAAAATGCTCATTGGGTGAGTGAATGGCGTCACTGTCTAAACCAAATCCCATCAATATTGTTTTACTTTTCAATTCTTTTTCAAAAAGGGCCACAATAGGAATACTACCTCCTGACCTTTGCGGGATGGCTGGTACACCAAAAGTTTCTGTATAGGCTTTGTTCGCTGCTTGGTATCCAATATTATCTATTGGCGTTACATAAGCGTGTCCTCCGTGATGTGGTGTAACTGTTACTTTTACAGCTTTTGGAGCAATACTCACAAAGTGCTCACTGAATAATTTTGTAATCGCATCAGGATCCTGATCTGGTACCAGACGCATGGATATCTTGGCATAGGCTTTACTGGCGATCACTGTTTTTGCGCCTTCACCCGTATATCCTCCCCAAATGCCGTTAACATCAAGAGTTGGCCTGATCGAATTTCTTTCATTGGTTGTATATCCGGTTTCCCCATAAACTTCTTCTATGTCGAGCGCTTTTTGATAAGCTTCCAAAGAGAAAGGAGCTTTGGCCATTTCTGTTCTTTCTTCCTGAGTTGCTTCTATAACTTTATCATAGAATCCAGGAATAGTAATATGATTGTTTTCATCGTGTAAGGAAGCAATCATCTTGGTCAGTATATTGATCGGGTTGGCAACTGCTCCCCCGTATAGGCCAGAATGCAGATCCCTGTTAGGTCCGGTAACTTCAACTTCCACATAACTTAAACCCCTAAGCCCAGTAGTGATAGAGGGTTGTTCGTTACTGATCATTCCAGTATCTGAAATAAGGATGACATCGTTACTCAATTTTTCCTGATTTCTCTTGACAAACCATTCCAGACTTTCAGATCCTACTTCTTCTTCTCCTTCGATCATGAATTTAACATTGCAAGGCAGGGTACCCAGTTTCATCATGATCTCAAAGGCCTTTACATGCATATACATCTGACCCTTATCATCGCATGAACCTCTTGCATAGATTGCGCCTTCCGGATGTGATTCAGTTTTTTTGATCACCGGTTCGAAAGGAGGTGAATGCCATAAATCGATCGGGTCAGCAGGCTGCACATCATAGTGACCATAAACCAGTATGGTAGGTAAATTAGCATCAATGATATGTTCTCCATAAACAATAGGGTAGCCAGGTGTTTCACAGATTTCCACTTTTTTGCATCCGGCTTGGTCGAGATAATTCTTTACAGCTTCAGCTGTCATCAATACATCCTTTTGATAAGCTGGATCGGCGCTTACTGAAGGTATTTTTAATAAAGAGATCAACTCCTCAATAAATCTGTTTTTATTTTGATCGATGTAGTTTTTTACAGCAGACATTTTTTACTAATTTTAGATGCAAACAAAGATAGTCAAAAGAATAGATCTATTTTTTAAAAGCGGGGTCAAGCCGTTAAAAATTTTCATTAAAAAAATAGCAAATGAAGTCAAGAAGAAACTTTATTCAAAATACGGCCATGGCCACTGTCGGCTTAAGTGTTTTGCCCAATTTTAGCTTTGGTCATTTAGCACAAAGTAGCAAGATCAATATCGGATTAATTGGGGTTGGCCTGCGTGGAACGAATCACCTTAACAACTTAATGTTAAGAGACGATGTAGATGTCATTGCGATCTGTGATGTAGATCAGGATCGGATTTCCTTAAGTCTTGATTTGATGAATGAAAAAGGTCGTAAAAAGCCTGAGGTTTTTGGTAAAGATGAGCTGGATTATAGAAATCTTCTGGAGCTTGAATCATTGGACGCGGTGATCATTGCGACACCTTGGTTATGGCACACCCGTATGGCCAAAGATGCCATGCTTGCGGGGAAATATACAGGTTTGGAAGTTTCTGCGGCCAATACCATGGAAGAATGCTGGGATCTTGTCAATACCCATGAGCAAACCGGCACCCATATGATGATTTTAGAAAATGTAAATTACAGAAGGGATGTCTTGGCCGTACTGAATATGGTCAAACAAAATGTTTTGGGAGAGATGATGCATTTTAGATGTGGCTATCAACATGATCTGCGGTTTGTAAAACTCAATGACGGAAAATCGGCTTACGGGAAGGGAGTGGAGTTTGGTGATAAAGGAATTTCGGAGTCTAAATGGCGAACCCAACATTCACTTTTGCGAAATGCGGATGTTTATCCCACCCATGGGGTCGGGCCCATTGCCGCTATGACCGATATCAACAGGGGTAATCGTTTTGTATCTATGACATCTCATGCCACCAAAAGCAGAGGGTTACATAATTATATCGTTGAGAACGGAGGAGCAGATCATCCAAATGCCAAATTAAATTTTAAGATGGGTGATGTCATTACCAGTACTATAGAAACCGCAAATGGCGAGACCATCATCGTTACCCATGATACAAGTCTACCCAGGCCTTATTCTTTAGGATTCAGGGTGCAGGGCACCAAGGGTCTTTGGGAAGTGGATGGAAACCGGATGTATGTTGAAGGTGTTTCAAAACCACACAAGTGGGATGATGCAGATCCCTGGTTAAAAAAATATGACCATCCGCTCTGGATCAGGTATGGAGAACATGCCATGGGAGCCGGTCACGGGGGAATGGATTTCTTTGTAATTCACGCCTTTGTGGAATCTGTAAAACAACAAATTGCACCACCGCTTGATGTGTATGACGCAGCAGCATGGAGTGCTATTACACCGCTTTCTGAGCTATCCATCGAGAACAATGGGCAACCTCAGGATTTCCCCGACTTTACACGAGGATTATGGGTAAAAAGAAAGCCATACAAGTGGATAAAAGATACTTTTTAAAATCAGCAACAAATTTCTGAAACTTTGTTTGCTAATTTGCAAAAATGATTATATTTGCAATCCTAAATTTTGCGGGCGTGGTGAAATTGGTAGACACGCTAGACTTAGGATCTAGTGCCTCACGGTGTGAAGGTTCGAGTCCTTTCGCCCGCACAAAGAAGCTCTTCATTTCGAAGGGCTTTTTTTATGCATAGAAATGATTGGTTTTTTATAGCGAAAAGAGCGGGCGATCCAAGCGCCATCTGGCCTGTTCGCTAAAAATGTCTGCCAGACATTTTCTTGACGCTCCATCCTGCCCGCACAAAGAAAAAGCTTCTCATTTCGAGAGGCTTTTTTGTTTTATGAATATAAAAGGAAACTAATTTGGCGGGCGATCCAGGCGCCATCTGGCCTGCCTGCACGCACAAAGAAACGCTTTATTGCGATATATTTTTTTAAGGTTCTAGAGATGGTGACTCAAGTGGTTTTAAGGATGACCGGAAAAAATAACATAGCTGATCTTGTTTTTTTTGCTAACTTTCAACACTGTGTTTTTTCAAAATCAGTTTTAAGAGAATGATAAATAAAAAGATAACCCTGAAGGAGTTAGCAGCTATTTTGAAGGTGTCTGTTTCAACCGTTTCTAAGGCTTTAAATGACAGTTACGAAATTAGCGAGGCCACCAAGAAAAAAGTAAAGACTGCTGCTATTAAGTATAACTATTCCCCGAATTTGTTGGCTCAAGGCTTAAAAACCAAAAAGACCAAAATTCTTGGTGTTATTATTCCGGATATGCGCGCACCTTTCTTTATAAGGGTTTTAAGAGGAATTGAGAAGGAGGCAAGTGATCAGGGCTATAATATTCTGACATGTTTTTCCAATGAATCGTATACCAAAGAAAAAGCAACGCTTGATATGCTATCTCAAGGCAATGTTGACGGTATCATTATGGCACTCTGCAAGGAATCTCAGGAAAAAGGACATTACGATCATGTGAATGAGTTGATATCAAAAGGTATTCCGGTAACTTTGTTTGACAGAATAGATGATCGCATCAAATGTGATAAAGTCGTGATCAATGATTTTGAGTCAACCTATAATGCAACAAAAGTCCTCATTGAGTCGGGGGCAAAGAACATACTTTTTATTTCTCCTATCAGTACGACTTCCATTGGGAAGGATAGGTATAGGGGATATTCCTACGCCCTTTCGGAAAGAAAGAATATATCTGAACGCGTATTGCATATTGAAGAGTATAAAGATTTTTCCTCCGATCTGAACGCAGTTTTAAAAAATGAGAAAGTTGATGGGATTATTGCAGCAAATGAGCTTACAGGTATTTCTGCCATCAATATAGCTTCCAGATTGGGGATCAAAGTTCCGGAAGAAATTTCAATTATTGGATTTACAAATGGCTTGTTGTCAATGAATAGTAACCCTCCTCTGACCACCATTAGTCAGCATGGAAAAGACATAGGA
>CBDULU010000131.1:0-6121 GCA_965368155.1 uncultured Flavobacteriaceae bacterium | reverse complement strand
AGCCAAGATCAACCAGGATGTCAATCTTGAGATCACGCATCAGGAAATAGCGGATGACCTCAACACCTCTAGGGTTGTTGTTACAAGGTTACTGAAACAGCTTCACAATGATGGAAAAGTTTTTTCAACACGAAATAAAGTCCAGGTTTTAGAATTATAATCTTCGCTATTATTGTATCATGGTCAAATAGTCATGCTCTGTAATCATGGGAATTCCCAGGCTCTCAGCTTTTTCCTTTTTGCTTGGTCCCATATTATCTCCTGCTATGATAAAACTGGTCTTTTTAGAGATTGATCCTGTTACTTTACCGCCATTGTCTTCAATGGATTTTTTCAATTCATTTCTGGACATAACTTGAAAAACTCCAGACACAACAAAGACCTTCCCTTTTAAAAGGTCTGTCTGATCAGCAAACAAGGATTCATCTACTGAAACTTTTAAACCATATGTCTTGATACGATCTATCAATAACAGGTTTCCTTCATCGCTAAAATAGCTTACAATACTTTGCGCAATCTTTTCCCCTATTTCGTCAACCAGAATGAGTTCTTCATAACTAGAATTCATGAGCGCATCTATATTCTTATAATGACGTGCCAGTTTCTTAGCAACAGTTTCCCCTACAAATCGAATACCCAGCGCAAATAGGACCTTTTCAAAGGGGATATTCTTGGATTCCTCTATTCCCTTAATCATGTTTGAAGCTGACTTTTCGGCCATTCGCTCCAAAGGAACGATCTGTTCGGGAGTCAATTCATAGAGATCAGCAAAATTATGGATCAAACCGTTTTTAAAAAGTAGCTCAACAGATTCTGCCCCAAGCCCGTCAATATTCATCGCCTTACGACTTATAAAATGTTGAATTCTCCCAGTGATCTGAGTAGGGCACCCAAATTCATTGGGGCAATAATGTTTGGCATCTCCTGCTTGACGCTGCAGCTCCGTACCGCAATCAGGACAATGTGTTATATATTGTATGGGTTCAGCGGTAGCAGCGCGTTGTGACAGATCTACACCCACTATTTTAGGAATGATCTCCCCTCCTTTTTCCACATATACTAAGTCTTTTAGTCGCAGGTCCAATTTCTCTATTTGATCTGCATTGTGTAAGGAGGCTCTTTTTACAATGGTCCCGGCAAGATCAACAGGTTCCAGATTTGCAACTGGTGTAATGGCTCCGGTTCTACCGACCTGATAGGTAACTTCATTGAGTGTGGTACTGGCTTGTTCTGCTTTAAATTTATAAGCGAGCGCCCATCGAGGAGCCTTCGCTGTATAGCCCAACTCTTCTTGATAATGCAAAGAATTTACCTTGATCACCACTCCATCTGTTTCATAAGGAAGCTCATGTCTCTTGTGGTCCCAATATTCCAGGAAATCAATAATCTCACTAACATCTTTACATAATTTTATGGTTTTAGGCACTTTAAAACCAATTGAAGCAGCATAGTTCAAGGTATCATAATGGGTTAAAAATGGATTTTTATTTGCAACCACCTGATACAACAAACAATCAAGCGGACGGTTGGCCACCTCTGCACTATCTTGAAGTTTTAAACTCCCACTGGCCGTATTCCTGGGATTTCTATAAGGATCTTCCCCTGCTTCAATTTTATCTTTGTTCATTTGTTCAAAACCATCTAAAGGCAAGATGATCTCTCCTCTGATATCAAAAGACTTCATTTGATCTCCTTTTACAACCAAGGGAATTGACCTGATCGTCTTCACATTGGCCGTAACATCATCTCCCATAAAGCCATCTCCCCTGGTAACAGCCTTAACAAAGCTTCCATTTTCATAAGTGAGATTGATCGAGGCACCATCATACTTCAATTCACAGGTAAATTCGAGTATGACATCACCCAATATTTTCTGAATTCTTTTTTCCCAATCCAGAATATCCTCCTTTGAATAGGAATTATCTAAGGAGTACATCCTGTTCTGATGTGTGATTGTATTAAAATTTTTAGTGATTTGACCTCCTACCCTCTGTGTCGGAGAATTTGGATCGGCAAATTCAGGATGCTTTAATTCGAGTTCCTGTAGCTCCTTTAACTTAATGTCAAATTCAAAATCTGATATACTAGGCTCATCAAGAACATAGTAGCTGTAATTATGCTGTCTGAGTTCGTCACTCAAGGCTTTAATCCTCTTTTCAACTTCTGTCATTAAGCTTGTGTTTTTTGAAATTTAAAAATAACCCTTTTTTCATTATCAGCGTAATTTTGTATATTGTTCAAGGTTTTTTATTAAATCGTATGTCACATAAGTTACTGAAAATAGTGACTTTACACACAAAAGTATGACTTTAGTCACTTATTGAAGAAAAACCTCGTTCTATCTTTGTACCATAATTAATAAGACAAAAAACATGAAGAAGTTAGTGATTTTAGGTGCCGGAACTGCCGGAACAATGATGTTAAACAAATTGCACCATGAACTTGAAAAAGACGAATGGGAAATCACAATTGTTGATCAATATAAAACTCATTATTACCAACCAGGATTCTTGTTTATTCCTTTTGGAATTTACACCAAAAAAGATGTTGTCAAACCAAAATATGACTTCTTTCCTCCTGGAGTAAATGTGATTTTTAGTCCAATTGACAAAATCGTCGGTGAGGAGAATAAAGTACTTCTTGAAGGTGGTAAGGTGTTGAACTACGATTTTCTAATCATTGCGACAGGAACAGAAACAAGACCCTCAGAAACCGAAGGGCTCACCGATAAATTATGGTATAAGGATATTTTTGACTTTTATACCGTAGAAGGAGCTGTAGCACTTCATAAACGTTTTAAAGATTGGGAAGGTGGTAAATTAGTGATGTGTATTCCAGAATTGCCTTATAAATGTCCTGTGGCCCCAATAGAGTTCGTATGTCTTGCCGAAGCGTACTTTGCTGAGCGCGGCATGAGAGATAAGGTTGACATCTCCTATGTTACTTTAATGTCAGGCGCTTTTACAAAGCCGGTGGCCTCTAAGGTTCTTGGTGATCTTTTAGAAGAAAAAAACATCAAGGTTGAGGCTGACTTTTATTTGAGTCATGTTGATAATGAAAATAAGAAAATTGTTTCCTATGACGATCGTGAAATTGACTTTGATATATTAACCATCGTACCCGTGAATATGGGGTCTGATATGATCGAGAGAAGCGGAATGGGAGATGATATGAATTACGTGCCCACAGACAAGCATACCTTGCAGTCTAAACAATTTGAGAATGTTTTTGTGATTGGTGATGCGGCGAATATTCCGACATCAAAAGCAGGTTCTGTAGCGCATTTTGCTGCTGAGATCTTAATGGAAAACCTTCTTGCTGCCATGGAAGGCAGAGCCTTGCCTGCAAAGTTTGACGGTCATGCCAACTGTTATATTGAAACTGGATATGGTAAAGGTGCGTTAATAGATTTCAATTACGAAACAGAACCATTGCCAGGAACCTTCCCTTTACCAGGGATCGGACCATTTGGACTCTTGAAAAATACCAAAATGAACCACTACGGTAAAATCCTTTTCAGATGGATCTACTGGCATATTCTACTTAAAGGAAGAGAATTGCCAATTGAGGCAGATATGACCATGGCAGGAAAAAAGAGAATGTAACCTCAATAGATACTAGTGATGGAAGATAAGAATATACAAATGCAAATTGATGCACTGGACAAAAAGCTGGATCTGATCCCGGGGTATGTACATCAACAAAAACTACAAGCCAACATGGTTGAAGATCTTGTAGGAGACCTTAGTATTATAGGGAAAGATGCCTATGATTCAACGGTAATGGAACTCGATAAAAGACAGGTTGAACTTGACCCTTCGGAATTAACCGGATTGGCCGTGTCATTTTTAAGAAATATCGGAAATCTCAAAACCGTAATGGATACCCTTGAAATGGCTGTCGATCTTGGTAAGGAGGTTGGTCCTATCGCTAATGAAGTCATCATTGACTTTACCAAGCAAATGAACACGCTGGAACAAAAAGGATACTTTGACTTTATTAGAGAAATAGGACCTGTTATTGATAATGTCGTTAAAGGCTTTAGTCCTCAGGATCTTAAAGAATTGGCAAACAGTATTGTATCGATTTTGTCGATCATTAAAGAAATGACACAACCAGAGGTCTTAAATATCATGAAAAACGCCATAAAAGCGTTTAATAGTATGGAAACCGAAAGCGTACCATCCTACTCTGTATGGAAGTTGATGCGTGAAATGAACAGTCCTGAAATGAAAAAGGCACTGGGTTATGGAATCACATTTATGAAAAATGTATCGCAAGATGTAAACATCAAGGAATAAAAAGAACAATTAATAACTTAAATAATAAAATTATGGCTTTACAAACAATCGCAGGAGCTCAAGTGAATGTATCAGAAGAAGGATACCTTGAAAACATGGATGAATGGAATGAAAATATTGCAAAAGAAATTGCAAGTGGTGTTGGAATCGAATTAACCGACAAACACTTCGAGGTATTAAACTATTTACGTGAAAAAACGGAAGCTGGTGAATCACTTACGATCAGAAAAGTAGGGAAATCAGGAATTACTGACATCAAGGGATTGTACAAATTATTTCCAAAAGGACCTTTAAAGTTCTCAGCACTAATAGCAGGTATTCCTAAACCAGCCAGTTGTGTATAATCAATTCAAGGATAACAAAAATATAACGATATGAGTTCAGAAGAAAAAAAACCTCTAGAAAAAGTATGTATCATCTGTGCCAAAGGTTCTTTGGAAGACGTATATGCAACTTTAGTGATGGCCAATGGTGCTGTAATGGAAGGTATTGAAACCAACGTGTTTTTTACGTTCTTTGGCCTTGATGGTATCACCAAAGATAGAATGCTCGGCCTTCATACGGCTACAACAGGAAATCCAGCCATGCGTATGCCAGGTGGTCTACCTTTTCCAACAATGTTGGGAGGATTACCAGGTGTTGAAGCAGGAGTCTCAAAAATGATGAGAAGTCAAATGGAGGAACTCGATATGCCTCCGGTTGATGAATTTCTGGAAATGATCACCGCAGGAGGGGGAATGATTTACGCATGTAAGCTTGCCGTAGATATGTTCAAATTAGAAAAAGAAGACCTTCATGAGGAAGTAGATTCTATCATTACAATTGGAGACTTCTATGGTCTTTGCGACGGTGACAGAACGCAAATTATATTTACTTAAAAATATTCAAGGGAAGACTTTTGTCATTACCTTGTTTTTTAGTGTTGATTTTTGATAAAAACGGCAGTGCTTAGCACTGCCGTTTTTTGCTATATATTTTATTTACTATTTATTTCTTCGAGCTTGTTTCCTCGCTTCTCTTTCTTCTTCCTGAAGTCTTTTTCTTTCTTCTTTCCGTTGTTGCTCCTGTTCCGGAGTCAAATAATAGTCAACAACCTGCCCTGCATAGTATAGAGAATCACGGTCTATGGTATTGACATCAACATTTTGATCCTCAGCAACCTGCGCTGCATATTTCTCCAATTCAGCTTCGCTCACCCAGCCTCCCCCAAGGGATTTATATAAACCGATATAAGATGACAGTAAGGCCTGATAATTTTCACTGTAAGCCAAACGGGCATCAAATTCCTGCCTTTGATTTTCAATCACTTCCAGGTAACTGGTAACACCTTGATAATAACGCTGTCTTGAAAGACTACTGGCATTTTTGGCAGCCCTCATTTTCATTTCATTCGCTATCAATTCTTCACGATAAGTGGATAATTCTACCAAAGAGTTGTCAACCTCTAACAAGGCCGTTAACACCGTGTTTTCATATTGATACAAATACTGTTTGGCCAATTCTCTTTCAATATCAACCCTTCTCGCATTCTTTCCCCATTCGAAAACAGGGCCAAGTAAACTAGCACCAGCACTCCAGCCTAAACCATTTGAAACCAAATTGGACAGATCAGCGCTTCCTAAACCTAATAATCCAGTCAGGCTAATCGATGGAAAACGCATGGCTTGTGCAACCCCAATACGTGCATTTTGGGATTTGTACATGAGTTCTGACTGCAAAATGTCAGGTCTTCTTTGTAAGATTTCGGAAGGAATTCCGGTAGGAATTGAATCAGGTATTTTATACTCCTTTAAATCTTTGAAAGTTAGCACAGAATCCAT
>CBDULU010000130.1:0-6151 GCA_965368155.1 uncultured Flavobacteriaceae bacterium | reverse complement strand
TACACCTATGCAGGCCTGATCCAATGTATTGAAACAATAGGTTCAGACAAAAAGTTTTATTATAACTGCTTGCACTGTTTTGGAACACCTACTGAAAAAGATGTGGAAAATGCCAAATTTATTCTGCATTTTCAAGATGAAGACCCAAAGGAAGAAAGGTTTTTACCTAAATACAATTCAAGAGAAACAGAAGTATTCTTTAAGGAATTCTCGAAAGATTATGATTTTAGTTATGAGATAAGCCATTCAAAGAAAATATCGGCTGCAGCCATGGTGTTGAACAATATCAAAACCCTGGTTTTAAATGAGAATCACAGATTTTCTTCGCATGAGCTTAAGGTCTTGAATAATCATGAAATAGGCGTACATATGGTGACAACTATGAACGGACTGCTGCATCCTTTAAAGATCTTTTCTCATGGATTTCCAAATTACGAGGAAACACAAGAAGGTTTGGCTGTTTTTGCTGAGTATATGAGCAATAACCTCACTGTAAAAAGATTGAAGGAGTTAGCATATAGGGTGATAGCCGTAGATAGTTTAGCTAAAGGTTATGATTTTTCTAAAACCTTCAGATTACTTCACAATCAATTTGACCTTGACAGAGAAAGTGCATTTTACATTACGCTAAGAGTGCATAGAGGAGGAGGCTTTACCAAAGATTATCTCTATTTAACCGGGCTTAAAAAGATTTATGATTTTTATAAAAAGGGTCAAGACCTGTCTCCTTTGCTTACAGGTAAGGTCACCCTTGAGTATTTAGATGAAATAACCTCACTCATTGACAAAGGACTAGCCGTACCATCTAAACATCTAACAGGAGCTTATCTAGAGAATAATAACGATAATAAAACCGTTGATTTCATCCTAAACAGTTTGAAATAGAGTAGTTTCATTGTCATAAAATTGTAACGGTAAATTACCTCAATGAGTATGCTGAATATAACTAGAAATGGCCTTTTTATATTGGTGCTTTTTACAGGGTTTTGTCATGCTCAAAATGCTTCTCAAACGAGATTTCAAGTACTTGATCAAGAATCTGAAGAACCCGTCATATATGCAACGGTTATACTTCAGCAGGCCAAAATTGGTGTCATTTCTGATGACAACGGCAATTTTAGAATACCAGGTATTTATAAAATCCGTCATGATACACTCAAAATCTCAAGTATCGGATATCAGACATTATTTGTTCCGTTAAAAGGACAGAAAGAAAATGATATCAATATCCTTTTGTTATCACCTAAAGTTGAATCTTTGGATGAAGTGAGTCTGCTATTCCAAAAGAATAAGAAAAAAATGTCAGCCGGAAGGATCGTAAAGGAGGCCATCAAACGAATTCCTGATAATTACCCAGTCAGACCGTTTTCATTTATGGGTTATTACAGAGACTATCAGCAGGTGGCTGACAGTAGCTATTTGGCCCATATGAATATAGAAAATGAACATGCCTATATCAATTTGAACGAAGGTGTTATTCAGGTTTTTGACGCTGGTTTTGGTACAGATCGCCTCACGGATCAATTAAATCAAACGGTTCTTTATGAATTTCAAAGTAATGAAGGTTTTCCAGTTGACACCTTGCTTACAATTCCCTATGACAATAGAAAGGAAAAATACCTTGATGGTGTCATCATTTCTCCGCTTGGAGGAAATGAGTTAAACCTGCTGAACCTGACCAATGCCCTGAGAAATTATAACCGCATGTCATTTTCTTTTGCACATGTATTCAACAGAGATTTTTTAGGAAACCACATCTATAGGCTTGACAGCATATTGTTCCTGGACGACGTCCCCATTTATAAAATAGATTTCTCATCGAGCTATAGCAGGGTTAACTCTAGTTATTATGCAAAAGGAAATATTTTTATCTCAAAACAAGATTTTGGCATCTACAACCTTGATTACAGCCTATTTGATGGGAGCCATAAATTGTTGTACAGGGTGAATATTTCATACAAGCCCATTGGGGACAGGTACTTTTTAAACTATATCACCTTCAATAATTATTTTGAAGTAAATGGTGGAGCTTACTTTAAAGTCAATGAGGTGGTTTATGATTATAATAGTTCAAGTTTTCAAGTTCTTTTTAATGAGGCAGTAGATCCTAATTCTATGAGAGCATGGCAAAAACAATTTAGGTTTTTAACTAATAACACACCCTTACAGATTTTGGACCTAAGCTTGATAAAACCTGATGTGATACAGGTAAGTATTCATTCGTCAAGACAAATAAATGAAGCCATTATGAAAGATGGAATACGCTATGAGATCAATAGATTAAAAGATACCTGTGGTAGACTTTTAAATGAGCAAAAATCTATAAGAGCCAATCAATTCAGAGAGATCTTTGTGCAAAAGGTCTTCCCTGAGTCTTATATTGATTCAGTCTATGAATTTGTCAATAAGAGGCTTCCGCTAAAAGCCTCAAAACAAAATTCATTAAAACAAAAAGAAACCTATTGGATCAACACTCCATTAAAAGCAACTAAATAAAATTTAAAGGATAAATTCGTATCTTTGTAAGACTATCAAGAATACAAAGCATAAGGCAATGCAGTTATATTTAACTGATATTCAGTTAATTGCTTTAACACAAAATCAATCAGTCACATATATATAAAAGGGCAGGTCATGTTATATTTGTAGGCCTTAGAACGTATTTTTAAGGTTTTATATCATAATTCGTCAATATGAGTATTGAATAAAGAACATATGAAAAGTAATAAAAAAAGAACTGGTTTTCAATTTGAACTTTTTGAAAAGGTAGCTAAAAGTCCTTTTGATACGCTGTTTGATATTTTTAAAGAATTGATCACACATACATCAGGTGATTTTGATGAGGCACTTGATTGGTTAGAACAACTTGATCAGGAATATAAGCTCACCAGTGAAGATTATACGCTTGATGATTTTGTAGAGGAGCTTAAAGAGAAGGGCTTTATCAAAGAGGAAATTAAGCCCGATGGAACTTATGATAAAAAGATCACTGCCAAAACGGAGAGAGCTATACGTAAAAATGCGCTAAATCAAATATTTGGGCAGATCAGAAAGAAGGGTGCAGGTACACATAAAACCAAAAGTAGTGGCTTAGGTGATGAACATACAGGAGATCTAAGGGAATTTCGGTTTGGAGATGGCCTGGAAAACATCAATATTACAGAAAGTTTAAAAAATGCCCAAGTTAACCATGGCTTTGATAATTTTCAACTAACTGAAAATGACTTGATTGTTGAAGATACGCATCATAAGGCTCAAATGAGCACCGTATTGATGATCGATATAAGCCATAGCATGATCTTATATGGAGAGGACAGAATTACACCTGCCAAGAAGGTTGCAATGGCATTGGCCGAATTGATTACCACCCGTTATGCCAAAGATACACTGGATATATTGGTTTTTGGAAATGACGCCTGGCCCATTCAACTTAAAGATTTACCTTATTTACAGGTTGGACCTTACCACACGAATACGGTGGCGGGCTTACAATTGGCATTAGATCTGCTTAGAAGAAAAAGAAATACCAACAAGCAGATTTTTATGATCACAGATGGTAAACCAAGCTGTGTTAGAATGCCCGATGGAACCTATTATAAAAACAGTAATGGTCTTGATGGATTTATTGTAGATAAATGCTATCAAATGGCGGCACAAGCAAGAAAACTGCATATTCCGATTACCACTTTTATGATTGCGCAGGATCCATATTTACAGACATTTGTGGATGAATTTACTTTATCAAACAGAGGGAAAGCGTTTTATACAGGACTTGACGGTCTTGGAGAAATGATCTTTCACGATTATGAAAACAACAGAAAAAAAAGAATTCGATAATGAACAATAGTATAAAAACGCTTGGCGAACTGAAGCAACAAGGGTATCGCAGCAGAAGTATAAAATCGGAACTCAGAGAGAACCTTATTGAGAACATCAAAAACGGAAAAGCTTCGTTTACAGGTATTCACGGCTATGACGAAACGGTTATTCCACAATTGGAAAGGGCGATACTTTCTGAGCACAATATTAATCTTTTAGGCCTTAGAGGGCAGGCGAAAACTAGATTGGCAAGGCTGATGGTTCAGCTTTTGGATGAATATATTCCAGCGATCAAGGGTTCAGAGATCAATGACGACCCATTAATGCCAATCAGTAATTTTGGAAAAGAGCAAGTTGCCCAATTGGGTGATCAGACACCAATTACATGGATTCACAGAGATCAAAGGTTTTATGAAAAACTGGCAACTCCGGATGTCACCATATCAGATTTGATAGGAGATATCGACCCGATAAAAGCAGCGAATTTAAAATTGAGTTACGCCGATGAAAGGGTGATTCATTTTGGAATGATCCCACGTGCCAATCGCAGTATTTTTGTGATCAACGAATTGCCTGATCTTCAATCAAGAATTCAGGTAGCATTATTTAATATACTGGAAGAAGGAGATATACAAATAAGAGGGTTTCAAGTTAGACTACCTTTGGACCTGCAATTCGTATTTACAGCCAACCCAGAAGATTATACCAACAGGGGTAGTATTGTGACGCCACTCAAAGACAGGATAGGATCACAAATTTTAACGCATTACCCAGATTCTATTGAAGTGGCAAAGACCATTACGGCGCAGGAGGCAAAACTTCAAAAGAACAGAGTTTGTGAGATTCATATTCCTGAACTGGCTAAGGATCTAGTGGAGCAAATTGGTTTCGAGGCAAGAAATAGTGAATTTGTAGATAGTAAAAGTGGTATCAGTGCGAGGATGAGTATAACGGCTTATGAAAATTTATTAAGTACGGCCGAACACAGATGTATTGCTTCAGGTGAGAGTCGAACCAGTATTCGTTTTGCCGATATTTTGGGGATGATACCCTCGATCATTGGAAAAGTAGAGCTCGTTTATGAAGGAGAGCAGGAGGGAGCCGCTTTTGTTGCGGAAAGATTGATCGGGTCAGCGTCGAAAACATTATTTGACAATTATTTCCCTGCAATCAAAAAATTAAAACATGAAGACGAAAAAGACACCTATGATGGTGTCATGCAATGGTTCTTCGAACAAAGCTCATTTGAATTGATGGACGATGGTTCTGAAGATGAATATAGTGCAGCTTTGAATGACATCATTCCTCTTGATGATTTGATCAGTACTTATATGCCAAAAGCCATCGCTACAGATAGGTTATTTATCAAGGAGTTTATGCTTTGGGCTTTGGTCGAATACAAGAAATTAAATAAAAAACGCATACTTAAAGGATTTGAATTTAAAGATTCATATGGTGCGTATCTGTCTAACTTATAGGTATATGTAATGAAAAAAAAGCGCCGATCCGGCGCTTTTTTTAATTGTTTTTTATAAATCTTTTAGTTTTAAAACATTCGAAGGAACTTTTACTCCTGCTTCGACGTCTTTTGGGGAAATTTGATCTTCATTATCTGATAGAACCGTTGTTACGTGTACATCTGTATTATCGATGTTATATTCTTTTCTGAATCCGGTTAATCTTACCTGAATATTTTTTTCCGGTGCGGCAAGATTGACAAAGTCTTTGATCATCTGCAAAACATCGTGATCTATATAAATGGAATGTGAGGCATCTAGCACCAGTTTGCTATTTTCCGGTAAATGGGCAAAAGTTTGTTTAATAGCTGCCTTGTTTAAAAACGAAACTTCTTGAGCCAATTCCATATGAATCGTTTTGTCTGCGCTATATTCTTCTTGTTTAAAGAAATAGGCAAGCTTCAAATTACCTCTAAGAATAAAGTAAATACTAACGGTCAAGCCGATTCCAACACCTACCAGTAAATCTGTAAAAATAATGGCGATGACAGTGACAACAAATGGGATAAACTGAAACTTTTTGCTATTCTTCCACATATGTATAAATACTTTTGGACTGGCTAATTTGAAACCAATCACGATCAATACAGCAGCGAGAGAGGCTAGCGGAATCTTATTTAAAAGCATGGGTATGGCCACTACGGCAAGCATTAAAAATGCACCGTGAGAAATGGCTGCAATTTTAGTTCTTCCCCCCGAATTCACATTTGCTGAGGACCTTACAATTACAGATGTCATAGGTATTCCACCTATCATACAGCTCAATACATTGCCAATTCCCTGAGCCTTTAGTTCTCTATTTGTATTGGTATATC
>CBDULU010000129.1:0-6205 GCA_965368155.1 uncultured Flavobacteriaceae bacterium | reverse complement strand
TGAACCTAGAACAGATAATGCTGTTTAGGGATAAGGTTTTCAAGAATAACTGAAAATCTGAGTATTTCGATTCGAATTTTACCTCTTTAATTCGATTTTCATCAATTAAAACATCCCATAAGGGAAAGAAAATGAAACAGTTTGCTGTTATTGTTGTGTTGTGTATCTCCTTTGCAGGCTATGCACAGGAAAAAAGTATATTAAAGGATACGATTAATTTAGAAGAGGTCTTGGTAAAAGCCACCAGAGTAGATGAAAAGGCCCCGTTTGTAAGGAGTAACATTACAAAGGAAGAGATTGAATCGAGGAATCTCGGTCAGGATATCCCTATTTTATTAAATTTTTTACCAAATGTGGTTTCCACTTCTGATGCAGGTAATGGCATTGGATACACAGGAATCAGGGTGAGGGGTAGTGATGCTTCCAGAGTCAATGTAACGATTAACGGCATCCCTTTGAACGACAGTGAATCTCATGGTGTTTTTTGGGTAAATCTACCTGATTTTGCCAGTTCCACACAGAGTATGCAGTTACAAAGAGGTGTGGGCTCTTCTACCAATGGAGCCGGTGCTTTTGGCGCTAGTTTAAGCCTTTCTACCAATGGCATTCGTGAAGGAGCTTATGGGGAACTAGGTTTTTCGGGAGGCTCATTTAACACCCTTAAAGCCAATGTTCAGTTCGGATCAGGTATTATTGGTGGCGAAGGCAAGTTTAAATCTGAGTTTACGGGCAGGGTATCCACAATCCAATCAGATGGATATATAGACAGAGCTTCTGCCGATCTGAGATCCGTATATCTTTCAGCAAGTATATTCAGTGAGAAAACCTTGATCAAAGCCATTGCTTTTGGGGGGCATGAAATAACCTATCAAGCCTGGTATGGTATTGACAAGGAAACTCTTGAAACAAATCGGAAATACAATCCAGCTGGGGAGATCTATAATGAAAACGGTGATTTAACCGGGTTTTACGACAATCAAGTAGATGATTATAAACAGGATCATTACCAATTACATGTCAATCATGATTTTGGAAACGACTGGACGGGAAACATTGCCTTTCATTATACCTATGGAAGGGGTTTTTATGAGCAATATGAGAATGAGGCTGATTTTTCAGTGTATGGTTTTGATCCGATCAATGTAGACGGTGAAGAAATCAACACTACTGATCTGGTTCAAAGAAAATGGTTGGACAATAATTTTTACGGAACCACTTTTTCTGTCCTAAAGAATTTTAATGAGGTCAATATGATCGTTGGGGGCGCTTTCAATCAATATGATGGTGATCATTTTGGCGAGGTGAAATGGGCCAAATATGGTAGTGATATGATCAACCAAAGATTTTATGACAATACCGGTAAAAAGACAGATTTTAATATCTACGCCAAAGCGGATTATTCCATTAATGACAACTGGAGTTTGTTTGGAGATCTTCAATACAGATACGTAAATTATGAAGTAGATGGCATAGATGAAGGGCCTATTACAATAGGACTGAAGGATCAGAATAGTTTCTTCAACCCAAAGTTTGGTGTGAGTTATTTTATGGACAAGAGTAGTTTTTTCTTATCCTATGCAAAAGGGAACAAGGAACCTAAAAGAGCAGACTACCTGGCCAATAGTGAGGTGAAGCCAGAATCTTTAGATGATTTTGAATTAGGATGGAATTATAACACAACTAATTTTAGATTAAAGACAAATATTTACTATATGAATTATGTGGATCAATTGGTTTTGACCGGAAACATCGATGATGTGGGGAATCCCATCGCAGATAATATAGGGAATAGTTACAGATTAGGTCTTGAAATTGATGCCGTTGTAAGATTTTCTGATAAATTTATTTGGCAGCCAAACCTGGCAGTGAGCACCAATAAGAATATTGACAAGTATTATGAGTTTGATGGGGAATTGACCAATTTCGGTAATACAGATTTAGCTTATTCCCCAAATTTTATTGCAGCAAGTAATATCAGGTACCAACCCATAGAGAATTTTCAAATCAGTTTGCTATCTAAATATGTTGGAGATCAATATATGAGTAATATAGAATTAGAGGACTCAAAACTAGAAGCTTATTTTGTTAATGACCTTCAACTAAGCTACGAGATCACAACCGAAAAATTGTTTAAATCCGTTGTATTTACAGGTCTTGTAAACAACCTGTTCAACGTAAAATATGTGTCGAATGGTTATTTTTTCACCTATGACGATACCTGGACCGATCCGGATCAGATTACGACAATTACAGGTGCGGGATACTATCCTCAGGCAGAATTGAATTTTTTGCTAGGGGTGAATCTTAAATTTTAACTATGAACGAGTAGAAATCTTTTAAACTTTGATTCCTTTGAGCATTTTGTTCCAGTACAGATAGGGCAATGCATACTTTTTAAGTATCCAAAGTCGCCAATGCTCTTTGGAAGAATCCTTTAAAAAGAAAGGAAAACCGCTGAGTTTGGGATCTGGCTTAAACTCTTTGGAATAGTCAAATTCAGCCAGTACCATTTTACCATAACCCGTTACCAAAGGACACGAAGAATATCCATCATATGAATCCCCCGAAAGGGTTTTACTCGATAGGAGACTCAAAATGTTTGACACAACAATTGGCGCTTGTTTACGAATAGCCGCACCAGTTTTAGCTGTTGGCAATTGCGCTGAATCACCCAAACCAAAGATGTTGTCAAATTTCAAATGTTGTAAAGTTTTGTCATTAACGGCAAGCCAGCCATCTTCTGTAGACAAGGAAGAGTCTGCTATGAATTGAGGTGCTGCTTGAGGAGGTGCAAGATGCATCATGTCAAAATGAATTCCAAACCTGTCGTTTTCTTTACTCACCTTGACATCCTTATAATTGTATTGGATGTCTTTGTCTATTGTTTTCGAATTGTCATCTGACATCACAACACATCCACCAGCACTAATATCTTTATCAATCTCATACCAGGCAATTTTATTTTCTGGGTCAATTTTTACAAGCTTATGAAAGAAACGTACGTTGATATCTTTTTTATCTACTACTTTCATGAGGGTATCTGCGATCTTTTTGACTGCAAATATGACACCTCCGGGTATCGCAAATACAATATCCGTTTTATCTCGAATTCCAACCTTTCTGAAATGTTCATCCGCTAGATACATTATTTTTTGCGGGGCACCACCACACTTAATAGGAGTTGTTGGCATACCAAAAAGGGCTGTACCACCTTTGAAATTCTTTAAGGTTTCCCAAGTGTGCAACGGGTCAGTATAATTGCTGCAGACGATTCCTTTTTCCATGGCTTCCGTTAAGCCTTCTACTTTCTCCGGAGCCATTCTCAAGCCGGGACAAATCACCAGAAAGTCATAGGAAATTTCATCTCCTCCTTTTAATAGTACCTGATTTTTTTCAGGATTGAGTTGTTCAGCATAGTCTTTAAGCCAATGCACCCCTTTAGGGACCACTGTAGACATTTTTCTACCTGTTTTATCAAATTCATAAGTATTGGCACCTACCAGAGTCCATGCTGGTTGATAATAATGAATGTCTGCAGGTTCGATCAGACCGATATCGATTCCTGGCTTTGCTTTTTGTAGTTGGGAGGCTACCATAATTCCAGCGGTTCCTCCACCAATAATCAGAATTTGATGATGTTTTTTCATTTTGGGCTGTGTTTTATTATATTTTTCAATTATCACCAAGAAAGGCTATACTCCATATACCTCTTAGATCCCCCTCATTATATCCTGTTGCTAGGTCATCAGGATAATAAGATTTGATAATGGAATCAGCGGGTCTTGAGAGTTCCTGATCAAGTGTTCCATGACAAATCAAACATTTTTTTTCGACTAAAATAGGAGCATAATAGTTCGGTATTCCATTTTGATCGAGTTGTACTTTGGGCTCAAGCCCAATGCCCTGATCTAAATTAGCCTGAAATTCCTTGAGAATTAATATTTCAGCCTCAGAAGGTTTGTTTAATGGATTCCTTGTATTTAGAGAAGTTCTTTTTATTAGAACGCCGTGTTTGTCAGACATTTGTTGGGTCAGGGGAAGCGCTGCAGTATTACAAAATTCAACAGCTTCGACGATCCCTCCAGATTTCATTTTGCCGGTCAGTGTTCCAGATAATTCTTTACCTGTACTTTTTGAAATTAATGATCCTTTTTCTTTATAAGACGCAACTTCCTTCTCAGATAAGGTATTTTGACACGTTGAAAAAAGAATTAATAGCAGGAAAGGAAAAGTTAACCTATTCATAATTATTGTTTTACTTCACTTTTTTAAAGCCATCCTTTTCCCATTGAATGATGCCTCCTTTAAGGTCATAGATTTTTTTAAAACCCATATCTTCCATCAACTTTGCAGCACCAGCACTTCTTCCACCAACCTTACAATAAACATAAACGTCCTGATTCTTGTCAAGTTCTCCTATAAGGTTCTTAAAGTTACTGGCTCTAAAATCGATATTGACCGAATTTTCAACATGGCCTGAGGCATATTCCGCTGGAGTTCTGACATCGATAAGAAGGATGTCATTGTTGGCCTTATTTAACTCTTCCGGAGATATTAAGGAAATTGCAGAGGCCGAATCCTGATCCGCGGATTTCTCATTTTGTTTCTCACCACAGGACGCAAGGCTTATCCACAACATGGTGATCAATACAATTATTGAACTGTTGGTTTTCATTTTTGTCATTTTTATGTTCGATGTTTATACAATGTTACATAAAAAAAGGGAGTATAAACTCCCTTTAAGATCTAATCAATTTACATTATAATAATGTGGTGGGACACACATAATCTGTCATCTGAGCTTCAGTTTCCTTCAGATCCTTAAATCCGCCTCTAACATCTGTTACTTTTTCTACTCCATTAGCTTTAAAGATGGAGGCAGCAATCAGCGATCGATATCCACTGGCACAGTGCAAGAAATATTCTTTTTCAGTATCAATTTCAGCAAAATTATCATGAATAAAATCTAATGGGAAATTGTCAACACCCACGACATGCTCTGATAAATACTCTGATTCTTTGCGAACATCTACAGGTTTTTCCATTTCACCTTTAGCCAGTTTTTCTGCAAATAAATGCGCAGATATAGAACCAATCATATCAACTTCAAAACCATGGCTTTTCCAATTTGACATTCCACCTTCTAAATAACCCATAGTATTGTCATAACCTACCCTTGAGAAGCGTGTTACAATTTCATTTACCCTATTTTCACTATCAGCTATAAAAATGATTTTCTGGTTAATGTCTTTAATCAAAGCTCCAACCCAAGGAGCAAAATTACCGTCAATACCAATATACCAAGCTCCTGGAACTGTTCCTTCTTCAGCATATAGTTCCTTACTACGTGTATCAACAACCAGAACATCTTTTTGCTCACTTAATTCTTTAAAAGTTGCGGCATCCAGAGGTGTTGTTCCTTTATGTAATATGTCTTCAATACTTGTATTGATTGTTTTATTCATTCTCACATTATTGGGGAAATATTGAGGTGGTGGTTTTAAACCAGTAGTCACTTCCACAATAAACTCCTCCTTTGTCATATCTGCACGAAGTGCATAATTGGTTTTCTTTTGATTACCTAAAGTATCAAAAGTTTCACTACTCATATTTTTACCACATGCGGAACCAGCTCCATGATTTGGATAGACAATGATATCATCAGGAAGTGTCATGATCTTATTTCTAAGTGAATCAAATAAGAATCCAGCTAAATCTTTTTCTGTAAGTTTACCTTGTTTAACTGCTAGATCAGGTCTTCCAACATCACCAATAAACAAGCAGTCACCTGTACATACATAAGGCGTGTTACCTTCGCCATCAGTTATTAAATAGGAGGAAGATTCCATGGTATGACCCGGAGTATGTAATAAAGTTATTTTACCATCTCCAAGAGGGAATTCTTCACCATCTTTTGCATTATAAATATCATATTCGGCAGTCGCATTTGGTCCAAAAACGATCTTAGCTCCGGTTTTTTGAGCCAAGTCATATTGTCCAGAAACAAAATCGGCATGAAAATGAGTTAAGAATACATATTTTATTTTTGCATTATCAGCTTCCGCCATCCTTAAATATGGTTCGGTCTCACGCAGAGGATCAATAACAGCAGCTTCTCCATTTGACTCAATATAATAAGCCATTTCAGCCAGACATCCTGTGAATAATTGTTCTACTTTCATTGTTTTTTATTTTAAATTTACCC
>CBDULU010000128.1:0-6214 GCA_965368155.1 uncultured Flavobacteriaceae bacterium | reverse complement strand
AGACTTTGTTTCTTGAAAAAACAATTATTTCGGCTCATGCATCTAAGGGGTAAAATGGCTTTTAAAACTGAACAATTAATTATCTTTAAAAATTCAATGCCTGCTCACTTTTATATGAACAAGATCAACATACTATACCTGGTATCAACGCTCAAAAAAAGCGGACCCATAAATATTTTATACGGGATCATAAATGGGCTTGACAAACAAAAGTTTGCTGTTTTAATTGTTGCTCTTAGCTCAGAAAAATCAAATTCCATGTATAAGGAATTTCAACATATGGGCTGCGAGATCATTGACTTGCACAATTCAAGGCTCAAAGGTCTTTTGAAAAACAGAAAGATCATTCAAAGCCTTGTCGATCAAAAAAAAATTCAACTATGCCATAGCCATGGTCTGAGAGCGGATATCATCAACTCAAAACTCAAAAGAGTACGCAGTTTCACAACTATTCACAATATTCCATATGAGGATTACACAATGAAATTTGGGAAGATCAAAGGGAAAATGATGGCAGCCAAGCATATAAAAGTGATTTCCGATATTGACCATCCCATTGCCTGTTCAAATTTTATATCGCGCTGGTTTTCGACCAACGAGGGTATTGAAACAGAGATGATTTCAAATGGAATCGTGACAACAGATTACCAAAAGTCAGATGGTATGATGCAGTCAAGACAAATTGAATTAGGTCTGCCCAAGCATAAAAAAATAATGCTGGCAAGCGGTTCCCTAATAAAAAGAAAAGCACCTGAAGTCATCATTGAAGCTTTTCATATGCTAGACAGAAATGATATTTCTCTTTTATTTATCGGTTCGGGAACACTCGAAGAGCGGCTTCGGAAGCAATACGAAAGCGAAAATATCATATTCAAAGGAGATGTGAAAAATGTATATGATTATCTGGACCGAAGTGATTATTATGTATCCGCATCCCTGTCTGAAGGACTACCAAATTCCGTGCTGGAGGCGATATCAATGGAGCTGCCTGTCTTGCTGTCAGACATCCCTGCACACAAAGAAATTGTAGGGGATGATTATCCTTATCTTTTTAATACAAAAGACATTATCGGCCTTAAAAACAAAATGATCAAATTAATTGACCATAAAAATGATGCTCTTCTGGAATCATTTCCAACTAGGATCAAACAACATTTTGAAGCAAGTGAAATGGCTGGAAAATATGAATCTTTATACTTAGATGAATGTCAAATTACGGAAAAATAGAGAAGCATATTGCCAGCTTATTAAATGCAACGCCAGGACTTAAATCCAGGATGAAATTATATTATCAAAAATTAAATCACAGCTTCTATAAACGACCTTACACCTTCCTGCTTTGTGAAGGTGTGGAAGTGAAAACTCTAAAAACTGAGGAAAATAAAGGAAACTTTTGGGGCTATTACGATTCTTCTCCTGAACTGAATGGGTCTTTTTTGACGCATTCTTTTCAACACGCTATTAGAAAAAATAAACCTGATGCCTCTTACTTAGACATTCTTGTTGACGGTCATAAGGTCTCTGAAGCCAATTCTTGGAACTGGCAACAAGGAGCCAGACTATTCTGGCTTAATCAAGAAACCATCCTCCATAATATTTTTCAGGACGGGAGGTATCGAACTAAAATTATCAACTTAAAGAATAATGATTCAACCCTGATAGATCAAGCTATTTATGCATTTGATCGACATAGTAATACTGCTATTGGACTGAATTATAAACGATTAACAAAAATAGACACCTCCTATGGGTACTTTGCCCATGAGCATAAAAATTATGCAGTTCACAATGATCGGTCAGACGGGATTTTTTCTATAGATATTGAAAAAAATAAGAGTGAGTTGATCATATCTATCGATTTTTTAAAACGATATAGAGAAAGACCAGAAATGGCGAATGCCCTTCATGGGGTAAATCATATACAGATAGCTCCTGGCGGTCAACGCTTTATGTTTTTGCATAGATGGTACTTAAAAAGTGGTGAAAAATTTAGTAGATTGTTCACTGCAAACAAAGATGGCTCAGATTTACATCTGTTATCTGATGATGGAATGGTTTCACATTGTAACTGGAAAAACGGACAAGAAATTATTGGCTGGATGCATAAATATAACTCCGGGAACGGATATTACCTGCATCAGGACAGAAAAAATGAATTCAGGCAAATAGGAAAAAATATCTTAACGGAAGACGGCCACCCTAGTTTTAGTAAATGTGAAACATACATGCTAACCGATACCTATCCCGATCGTTATAGAATGAGCCAGCTGCTTTTATTTGATTTTACCAAACAAAAACTAAGCATTATTGGCTCCTTTTATAATCCTTTATCCTATCATAATGAAATTAGATGCGATCTTCATCCAAGATTTTCAGATGACAATTCAATTACTTTTGACACAGTCTACGAAGGAAATAGACAACAAGTCAAATTAGATATATCAAAACTATTATGACAAAAGTATCTATAGTTTTATCCGCCTATAATAGTGAGAAGTTCTTAAAACAAGCCCTAGAAAGTATCATCAATCAATCCTATCAAGATTTTGAATTCATAATATTTGATGATGCATCCAAAGATTCCACTAAAAAAATCATTCAAAATTTTGCCATTAAAGATTCCCGAATCAACCCAATATACAGCGACGTTAACAAAGGACTTACTGTGAACCTTAATAAGGCTATTTCACTTGCCAAAGGTGAGTATATAGCCAGAATGGATGCAGATGATATAGCCTTCTCATCAAGAATTGAAAAACAAGTTAAATTTCTAGACGATCATCGAGAAATTGATTTGGTTGGTTCAGCAGCCTTTGATATCAATGAAGCCGGTGAGGAAATTCAATTGCGAAAATCCCCAAAGTTACATGATGGCATTATTGCTCTTTTACCAAAAGCTAATCCGATAACTCATTCAACAGTAATGTTTCGAAAGAAAAGTTTTGCTGTAATAGGATATTATAATGAAGCTTATCGCACTACCCAAGACTATGAAATGTGGTTTAGAGCTGCTGGAAAGGGACTGAAATTTCACAATCTTCAGGAAATTCTGCTGAAATACAGAATGGATAATAATTATCATAAAAGAAAATCATTAAAATACAGATTATACGATTGCAAACTTAGACTTCAAGGATTTAAACATATAAACCTGCCCTTTTACAGATACTATTATGCATTGATTCCGATCATTTTGGGTTTATTACCTCATAGGTTATATGGCTCAATAAAAAAGTTAGACCCTCGGGTAAATGAAATTCATTGATTTCAGCATAAATTAAGTTTATATTTGCATCAAAGTAAAACAATTTGAATTCAGTCACCGAAATTCAACAAAATTCTAAAAAAAGCTTTGCCTTTCCTCAGTTTGGTCTTTGGCATAAGAAATTGCTATTGGCTTTTGTAGATCTGTGTATTATAACTTTCGGCCTGTTTTATTATCAAAAGTTTAGTTCCGAAAATCTTTCTTTTTATGATTTTCTCGAAGAAAACAGCTTAAGCTTATTGTTTGGGATTGGTATCTTTTGGGTTTTAACCATCGTTTTTAATTTTTATGATCTTGACTATGTCAACAAAACCCGAAAAGTATTGCCTCTTTCGTTTTTTATAGGAATAATTTTTACAATTTCATATTTCATAACAACATCAATCAGTGCCGACATTATAATTGACAATAGAAAGTTACTTTTTTTTACTATTGGCTTTACAATAGCGCTAATGTTTTGGCGGGTTTTTTATGCCTCTGTGATCCATTCAAATGTATTTGCCAAAAACTGCATCCTCCTGACTTCAGAAGAAACAGATAAAACCTTAATTGATCAAATTAACAAATCGATTCAAGGCATTGAATTTGAACACGGACTAAAAATTCTAAGAACTTATTCGGTTTCCAAAGACCCGAAACAAATTGACAGACTGTCAAGAGCGATAGAAAGGATGACTGCTAAAAAACTCATGGACATAGTGATCATTATGGATAAGGATCAAGAAACAATTTCCAGTTCATTGAATACCTCCTTAGTGAAAGCAATTGGAAACGGGGTACAAGTAAAAACCTATTTTAAATTATACGAAGAGGTAAAAGAAGCCATTCCTCTTCAATTCGCAGGAAACCAATTTTATAGTATTCTTCCAGTATCTAAATACAATCATAATTATTTTTATTTATTATGGCACAAACTTGTCGATGTACTTGCCTCATTTTTCGGGCTCTCAATGATGATATTTCTGAGCCCTTTCATTCTGTTTTTAAATATTTTTTTTAACAAAGGTCCTCTTTTTTACAAGCAACGCAGAGTTGGAAAAGGAGGGGAAGAAATCGAGATCATCAAGTTCAGGTCAATGATCGTCGAAGCAGAAAAGCACGGAGCCAAAATGTCAGTCAAGGGAGACTTGCGTGTGACCAGTTTTGGAAAGATCCTGCGAAATTTAAGGATAGACGAACTACCGCAATTTTGGTCTGTCTTAAAGGGAGAAATGAGTTTTATCGGCCCAAGACCAGAAAGAAAAATATTTATCGACCAACTTATACATAGTATCCCTCTTTACGATTCAAGACATCTTATCAAACCAGGGATCACAGGTTGGGCTCAAGTTAAATACGGATATGGCGAAAATATTGAAGATTCCTATAAAAAACTTGAATATGATCTCTACTATATCAAAAACAGGTCAGTAACACTTGACATTCGAATTATCTTCAAAACCATCAACACCATTGCCTTCTATAAAGGCCGGTAATTTCAATAGAAGTTTTCATGGGATTTATTCACGAACATCCGTACCCTGCTTTCATACCGGATGAGGCGACAAAATTGATCGTGGGAACAATTCCTCCTCCAAGATTTTCTTCTGGCACTCTTTATAAAGAGGATGTAGATTTTTGCTATGGAAGTAAGTTTGGCCTGCTCTGGCCCATTTTAGATAAGATCTTTGACCTTAACCTCATCTATGAAAATACTCAGGAAGCTATTGTGCAACGAAAATCTTTTTTAGTGAAATATGGTATTGGAATTTGCGATATGGTGCATCATTGCCAAAGAGAAAAAGTTGACGCCTCTGATCTGGGAATGACGCAAATCAAACTAAGAAACCTATTGGATTATCTGAAAGAAAATAAAGCGATAACAAAGCTACTTTTTATGGGTGGAAACAGTAAAAACGGTCCTGAATATTTGTTTAGAGCTCAACTCAGGTCTATGGAACTAAAATTGACTCCCGTATCGTCCGATCGACCTAAAATTCATGAATTCATTTTTGACGATCGCAGCATAAGAACCATCTCCTTGATCTCCCCTTCAAGTGCTGCCAACAGATCGATTGGAGGAGATCCATATTATAAACTTCAAAAAAGCCAAAATCAAAAATTCACAACGCTTGATTTTAGGTTAGAACAATATAGAAAATATTTTAGATG
Source organism: uncultured Flavobacteriaceae bacterium (assembly GCA_965368155.1). GTDB lineage: Bacteria > Bacteroidota > Bacteroidia > Flavobacteriales > Flavobacteriaceae > Lutimonas. The sequence goes on along the minus strand of CBDULU010000128.1, from coordinate 798 downwards.
AGTCAATATTTTCGTATTTTAGACCCTGCAAAATCTAACCATGAAAAACTTCAGCAGTATACAAAGGTTGACTGTAGCACTGCTTATTGGATATCTTTTCTGGGAAATAGGTATATGGATCTGGGCTAGAAAACTGCCCCCACATGATCCGATAATTAGAGTTGATCTGGTCATTATTTACCCTTTGCTATTATTATTTATTTTAATTTCTGCTTATCAATATTTTAAAAATAATTCATCAAAAAAACAATGAAATCAATCCTCCCCCTATTCATTTTCTTTTTATTCTTCATCGCTTGTAAGCAAGAAAAATCGACTCCAGTATCCCGTCAGGAAATGACTGAAAAAAAAATGTCGCCTACAGATTCAGAGCATTCAGTTGTTTTTGAAAAAACAATCTTCACAACCTCTACTGAAAAATCCATAGAGTTAATTACAATTCAAAAAAGTGGCAGTCTTAATGATTTTGCAATTGTTGCTGTGGATTTCCCACATACTAGAGATAGTCTTGTCATCAAGGATAGTGATCCGTTTCATGAAGCAGTTTTAAAAGATTTAGATGGCAATGGCTATGATGAACTGTACATCATAACTAGAAGTATTGGATCTGGTTCCTATGCTTCTATTTTTGGGTTTGCTTCAAACCAGGATCTCAGTCTTACTTCAATTTATGTTCCGGAGATTTCAGAAAATGATATTCAGGAGGGAAAGCCTTTTTATGGATATATGGGGCATGATTCCATCTATTTTAACGAGAACCAACTCTATAGAAAATTTCCTATTTACAAAGAGGGCGAT
>CBDULU010000127.1:0-6252 GCA_965368155.1 uncultured Flavobacteriaceae bacterium | reverse complement strand
TCATCAGCGAATTTTATATTCAAAAAATTCTTGATCCAATATTGGGCATCATAATTATTATTATCGACACTTAAGACCACCATTCCTTCATCATCCTGATAATTGACAATCAAGCAACCCTTATCGATCTTTTTGGTGCTGATCCCTTTTTGCACCACTACATCCAGACTGTTTCCTTCCATATAAGTCTGGAAGTAATTGGTTTTGCTTTCAATTTTGAAAACACCTAAAGCATTTGTTTTCACCTCATTAAATTCTATATCGTCAAAGAGCGCAATAATCACATCTCCGGTTTTGATCTGGGCAGAATTGGATTGCTCAAAAAGATGCAACACAATATTCTTAGATGCTTCCAAAAAGAAATCCTCCTCTTTGAACAATCGTTGAGAATAACTGTTGATCTCATTTAAATTAATATCCGCATGATGGTTGAACCTAAAACTTTCGGTAAGGTTGCCGAAAGGTTTTAAAAGATAAGGGAGCATTAAATTATAACTGTCTTCATCAAATACCACAGGAGCTTCAGAAAAAACATTCCTGGTATCATTAAATTTATTTCCAATTTTATGGATGATTAGTTTTGGAATGCTAGCCTTGGTTCTTTTGATCATTTTATCATTTTTTAGAAGTTGCAATGATACGATTTTCACTGAATTATCAGAACGGCAATTCATAAAAAATCTCACATACATTTAACCAAGAACAGTTTTTTTGTATGTGAGATCAGGTCTGATCGGAGTACTTAAATTTACAAACTATTTCTGAAAAATAATCTGTCCTTCTTTAATAGTTTTCAACACTTGAATGTCTTTGATACTTTTAGAGGATTTTTATCTCATATGACCAAATCAACCCGCAATCCTTATTTGATCATGCCTTTTCGGTCTTCTTCAAAATATTGTTAGGCAGCTTTAGAGAAAATCGCCTGTAAGGCCTGATAAAGAATATGTTATTTATTCTACTTTTATAAATATTTCTTTTTTTTCAAAAGTGCCTTTCTTTTCCCAGGGGCGTTTGTAAACCATGATCAGTTTCTGCTCCCCTTTTGTTTTTGCTTTAAATTCCCAAATTTCATTACCTCCTGCACCTGTTATTGCCTTGTCAGACAATACATAATCCATATACACAGAGTCCACAATAGATTTATCTGTTTTGTTTTCCCATTGCCAGCTAAAACCAGTAGAATGATTTGCCTTTAAAATCACTTTAAATACTTCTCCTTGACGCACCTTTATAACCCTGGTTTGAAAAGACAAGAGGCAAACAGAAATCATCGCCAATACAACAAATTTTTTCATACTTGATTCAGTTTGATCATCTCAAATATAAGTGTTTGAGTACTTCTATACCAATCTAAAGATTTCTATAAATCAAGTTTCAACTGATCAGGCAGCAATTTAAAACTATTCCTGTGGTGAGAACAGGCGCCAAATTCTTTGATGGCTCGCCGGTGTTCCTTGGTGGGATAGCCTTTATTCCTGGTCCAATTATATACCGGGTAGTCTTTATGGATTTTCTGCATATAATCATCTCTATAGGTCTTGGCAAGCACAGAAGCTGCAGCTATATTTTGATATTTACCATCCCCTTTGATTATGGTTTTGTACGGAATATCTCGATAATCCTTAAACTTGTTTCCATCAACGATGATAAACTCCGGAATGATCTTCATGGCTTGAATTGATTTATGCATGGCCAGAATGGATGCATTAAGAATATTTATCTCATCTATTTCATCCTGAAAAACATAGGCCACCCCAAAAGCCAGCGCTTCCTTCTCAATAATCGGTCGCAACAAATGACGCTTTTTTTCAGACAACTGCTTCGAATCATTTAGGTACCCGTGCTTAAAATCAACCGGAAGAATCACGGCAGCAGCTACTACAGGACCTGATAGACAGCCTCTTCCGGCTTCATCAGTTCCTGCTTCAAATTGATATGATGAATACTTTAATTCCAGCATAATAAAGATCTTTTCAAAAATAAGGAACCCTAAACAAAATGAATGAAATAATATGCTCAAATATTTTACCTTTGTCCTCAATTAAAATTATCCATGCTAAGGAAACTCTCCATTTTAATTTTATCTTGTATTTCGGCGATGAGCTGGGCCCAAATCAGTGACGGTCAACTCAATACTTTAGACAATAGGTATGTTGATGAATATGGAGACACTGCCAAGATATATACCAATGAAGTCGAGATAGAACTAAGCGACAAAACCTACTTTGACGATTATAAGATCATTAACTACAAAATGGACACAACTTATATTGACACTACGCTCAATATAAAAAAATACTACAAATTCAATCTTGAAAGAAAAGATGATTTAGAGCTTATGTCTTTCCATAACCCCGGACAAGCTTATAATGCGCTCGCATATGATTTTGGTACCAACAGCACTTATCCTGAGACAGGAGCAAGAGCAAATCACTATAATTATTATGAGGTTGAAGATATTAAATATTACAGCGTTCCGACGCCTTCGACAGAATTGATGTGGTCAACGGTTTTGGAACAAGGACATCTTCTCGATGCGATGTTTACTTTTAATCTTTCAAAGCAATTCAATGCTTCCTTAAGTTATAAAAGTTTGCGTTCATTGGGTAAATACAGGCATTCTTTAAGTGATCATGGAGCGGCCAGGATCACCATGAGTTATCACACTAAAAATAAAAAGTATTTTATTCGAAGTCATTTGGTTGCCCAAGATTTGAACAACGATCAAAATGGTGGGTTAACCGAGGAATCCCTTGGGTATTTTGAAAACGCAGACCCTAATTTTACGGATCGGGCGAGGATGGAAACGAATTTTACAGATGCTGAAAACTCTATTAGAGGAAATCGTTACTATTTTGATCATTTTTTCGTGCTTTGGGATAAAAAAGACAGCCTTAAAACCATTCCTTCAGACCTCAAAATAGGTCATCAGTTCAACTTTGAAAGAAAGCATTACGAATACAGACAAGAAAACGCAAATGATATGTTTGGTCGGGCTTTTAAAAATGATATCCGCGACGACGCCAAGTTTTCTAAATTATATAATGAAGCTTATCTTTCCTTAAACTCCCCCATTACATTGGGAGAAGTGAGGTTTAAGGTAAATAATTACTTATACAATCACAGTTATAAAAGTATCGTCATCACAGAAGATGGTGTAATAGATTCTAAACTTGAAGGCAATAGTTTTGCCCTAGGAGGGGAGTGGCACACCCAATTTAAAAAATTCAATTTAGATGTTGATGCCTCTCAAATTATCTCAGGAAATCTCACGGGCCATGCCTATTCAGCCATGGCTAGTTTTAAAACAGATAGTGTATTTACGGCTAATGCAAGGGTTTTTAGCAATAGTCGATCGCCTAACTTTAATTTTTTATTGAATCAAAGTGACTATAAAAATTACAATTGGCAAAATGATTACAAAAATGAAGAGATCAATGGTTTAGGTGTTTTGTTTGACTCGGATAAATGGATATATGCCTCTGCTAATATCACTAATATTGATAACTATACCTATTTTGACCGTGATGAATCTACCGGTCAAACCAGACCGATGCAGGCAACGGAGAGTGTGAATTATTTTAAAGTCAAATTGAGTAAGGAATTTCGAATTGGGCATTTTAGACTGGACAATCAATTTATTTACCAAAAGGTGACAAACGGAGAAGATGTATTAAGAGTTCCTGATTTTATTACCCGTAATACTTTCTATTATGCCAATTATATATTTAAGGGCAAGCCCATGTATTTGGAAGCAGGAGTTACTTTTAGTTATTTCAGCAAGTACCTGATGAACAGTTATAATCCTTTGATTGCAGAATTCTATTTACAAGATGACAGAGAATATGGAGGGTTTCCCCTTTTTGATTTCTTCGTCAACTTTAAAGTTAAAACCATGAGAGTGTATTTTAAATTAGAGCATTTCAATTCGGGTTTTAGTGACAATAATTATTATTCGGCTCCAACCTATCCTTACAGAGATTTCGTGATCAGATTTGGCCTGGTTTGGAATTTCTTTATCTAATAGTTCAGAAACCTGATTATCCTCAAACTTGATAATCAACTAGAATGCTTTTATGCAAAAAGAACTTCAAATACAGGTGTCACCTGAAACTGCTCAAAACCAAGAGCAGCTGAAAACCTATATATCCCGCCAATTTAAAATTGCTAAAAATGAGATCATTCATATTGAGATCTTAAAGCGTTCGATCGATGCCCGTCAAAAGTCCATAAAAATCAACCTAAAGGTTAAGGTCTTTTTGAATGAAACACCTGTTAAAAAAACGGTTGACCTTCCTGAATATGATGATGTAAAAGATGCGCAAGAGGTCATTGTGATCGGAGCTGGGCCAGCTGGTCTGTTTGCAGCTTTAAAACTTATTGAGCATGGATTAAAGCCGATTGTTTTGGAGCGTGGCAAGGATGTAAGGGAGAGAAGACGTGATTTGGCGGCCATCACCAAGAATCACCTGGTCAATGAAGATTCAAATTATTGTTTTGGGGAAGGGGGCGCAGGAACCTATTCTGACGGAAAATTATACACCCGATCTAAAAAAAGAGGCGATGTCAATAGAATTCTCAATTTACTGATCGCTCATGGAGCCAATGAAGATATTGGCATCAATGCACATCCGCACATAGGAACCAATAAATTACCGAAGATCATTAAGGCCATAAGGGAAACTATTTTGCAATATGGTGGGGAGATCCTATTTAATACGAGGGTTGTAGATATTCTTGTTAGGGGTAATGAAATAGATGGTGTTAAAACAAAATCCGGGCAAATTATTAATGCTAAAAAAGTGATTTTAGCCACGGGTCATTCGGCCAGGGATATTTTTGAGTTGTTATATGAAAAAGGAATTCATATTGAGGCCAAGCCATTTGCTTTGGGGGTTCGTGTTGAACATTCTCAGGAATTGATCGACCAGATACAATACCATTGTACGACCAGGGGTGAATTTTTGCCTCCGGCCCCTTATAGTATTGTGAAACAAGTTAACAACCGAGGGGTATATTCATTTTGTATGTGTCCCGGAGGGGTCATTGCTCCCTGTGCCACTGCTCCGGGAGAAGTGGTGACCAATGGATGGTCGCCAAGTAAAAGAGATCAACCTACATCAAATTCAGGTATTGTGGTTTCTCTGGATCTTAAAGATTTTGAGCCTTACCAAAAATTTGGCCCTTTAAGCGGCGTGGAGTTTCAAAAAAATATTGAGCAAAATGCATGGAGAATGGCAGGTGAAACACAGAAAGTCCCGGCCCAAAGACTTGTTGATTTTACCAAGGGAGTTCTTTCGAATGATATTCCAAAAACCTCGTACCAACCAGGAACATCAAGTGTGGAGCTTGGGTCATTATTGCCAAAATTCATTCATCAGACGCTACAGGAGGGATTTAAATTATTTGACCAATCCATGAAGGGGTACCTAACTAATGAAGCCATCGTTCATGCTCCTGAATCCAGAACCTCCTCTCCCGTGAGAATACCACGAGACCCTAAAACCCTTGAACATATCCAAATCAAAGGACTTTACCCTTGTGGTGAAGGTGCAGGTTATGCCGGTGGCATCATCTCAGCTGCGATTGATGGAGAAAAATGTGCTGAACAGGTGAAGGCTTCACTTGCGAAGGGGTGAGAACCGAGGGGTTCGAAATTGAAGGTTTCAGTCGCGAGGCTTTGGCTTAAGTGAGGGGGTGACTTAAGTGAACCCTTCACTTAAGTAAAACCTTAACTTAACTCCTTGGATTTCAATTCTTTTATCTTGATATGCAATCCAGCGAATAAAAGTGTCATAAAAGGACTCAACCAATTGAATATGGCATAGATAAAATATTCTCCGACACTAACACCCAAGACACCTGATTGATAAGCCCCACAAGTATTCCATGGTACCAAAACTGATGTTACCGTACCTGAATCTTCCAGGGTACGGCTCAGGTTTTCAGGTGCAAGATTTTTGTCCTCAAAGGCCTTTTTAAACATTTTTCCAGGTACAACTATGGCGAGATATTGATCTGAAGCGGTCACATTTAAAGCCAAACAAGTGGCAACTGTACTCGCAAATAAGCCAAATACAGTATGTGCCATTTTCAAGAGGGCAGCACTTATTGTGGACAAAGCCCCAATTGCATCCATCACACCACCAAATACCATGGCACAAATGATGAGCCAGATCGTGCCAAGCATCCCGTACATTCCGCCAGAAGAAAAGAGGTCATTTAATTCAGTATTATTTGTTTCAATAG
>CBDULU010000126.1:0-6276 GCA_965368155.1 uncultured Flavobacteriaceae bacterium | reverse complement strand
AAGAATTTTTTTCACCTCGGCCGAGCTATACCCCAATTCATCCATCATATAAAAGATCACTGATTGGTCAATATCTCCACTTCTGGTGCCCATAACCAAACCATTCATCGGGCCAAAACCCAGCGAATGCTCAATGCTATTACCATTCTTTATTGCGGTAATACTACAACCATTACCCAGATGAACGGTAATGATCTTTGAATGATCCTTTTTTAAGTATTCAATAGCCTGCTGAGAAACATATTTATGACTTGTTCCGTGAAAGCCATAGGTTCTTATTTGGTTCTCTAAATAGAATTTTTCTGGTATGGCATAGCGAAAAGCTTCCTCAGGAATACTTTGAAAGAATGCCGTGTCAAAGACTGCAATTTGGGTCGCGCGCTTGAATATTTTTTCAGACACCTCAATACCTTTATAGTTATGCGGATTGTGCAAAGGTGCCAGACTAAATAACTCCCTGATTTTACCCTTGACCTCCTCGTTGATCACCACAGTTTTCGAAAAAGTACTCCCCCCGTGAACCACTCTGTGACCAACTGCATCTATCTCATCTGCACTCTTCAGGAGTCCTGTCGAAGGTTCAAGTAATAACTTTGCTACCAATTCCAAGCCTTCCTCATGATTAGCAATATCTTTTGTTTCCTCAATCTTCTTTCCTTTACTATTGAGTTGCACCGAAGATTCCTCCAAGCCAATTCTTTCAACCATTCCGGAAGTCAATACTTCTTTTTGAGGCATTTCTATCAGCTGAAACTTGATGGAGGAACTCCCTGAATTGATCACTAATATTTTCATAAATTGATTTCTGTTTGTAGTTAATTTAACCTTCAAAGAATTCTTTGGCATAGACTACTTCTCCCGTAATTCCTTTTAAAGCTCCCTCTCTGAGCTCCAATACAAAACTATTGATTTCAGGAACATCGAACGGATAGCTGATTCCAAATTTCTTTGCCAGTTGGTATCCAAATTTAGGATAATAATCCTGATGACCAATAAGTACTATTGATTCGTAACCCAGTTCTATAGCCTTATGGTGTGCGTATTCAATTAATCCAGCACCGATTCCGCGCTTTTGATGATCCGGATGAACGGCAACAGGAGCTAAAGCCAGAGTGGGATGCACGCTATCATCCATTTTAATTCCTGCAAGCGTCAACAAAATGTATCCTATGATTTTTTCTTTGAGCACTGCAACCAGCGAAAGTTCCGGAATAAAATGACTAGATTTTCTCAATCGATCAACTAAATCATGTTCTTTATGATCACTGTATGCTGCTGCTAAAAATGCTGCTTTCACCAGCTCATATACTTCTTCTGCATCATTGCTGGTCTCCTGCCTGATCACAATATTATGATTTAACCAAGTACTCATCTTATTGTGCCTGAATCGCTGTGATAATAACCGTGTTAAATATATCGTCTACCGTACAACCGCGACTCAAGTCGTTAACAGGTTTATTCAAACCCTGCAACATAGGTCCAATGGCAATTGCTCCAGTTTCTCTTTGAACAGCCTTATATGTATTATTTCCTGTATTGAGATCAGGAAAGATCAAGACGCTTGCTTCACCTGCCACCTTTGAATCGGGTAACTTTTTCTTACCAACTTTGATATCTACCGCTGCATCGTATTGAATCGGGCCCTCAATTTTAATATCAGGTCGAAGTTGCTTTACAATTTCAGTCGCCTTTCTAACTTTATCGACATCTACCCCTTGTCCTGAGGAACCCGATGAATAAGAAAGCATCGCTACTTTAGGTTCTATTCCGAAGGCTGAACTTGAATCAGCAGAAGAGATAGCGATCTCAGCCAATTGTTCGGCAGTTGGATTCGGGTTGATGGCGCAATCACCAAAAACCGAGACCCTGTCTTCAAGACACATAAAGAATACAGATGACACAACTGATACCCCTGGTTTGGTCTTGATAAATTGCAGCGCCGGTCGTATCGTATGCTGGGTCGTATTTACGGCACCTGATACCATCCCGTCAGCATGTCCTTTATAGACCATCATCGTTCCGAAAAAAGAAACGTCCTGCATCGTATCATTGGCCATGCTCATATTGATATTCTTATGCTTTCTCAAGGCATAAAAAGTATTGACATAATCTTCAAAGTGCGGAGATGAAACAGGGTCCACGATATGTACTTTATCGAGATTCATGGTGATGCCCAATTCCTTGATCTTTTCTTCAATGCTGTTTTTGGAGCCCAACAAAGTAATTTCGACAATATCAAGCACTGTTAAACGAGCCGCAGCCAATAATATTCGTTCATCAGTTCCTTCAGGCAATACAATATGTTTTTTGACTTTCTGGGCTTTTTTCAAAAGGTCATACTGGAACATTCTAGGGGTCAATCCTTTAGGCTTAAACGTTAAGTATTTCCTGATCAAATTACCTATGTCAACATATTTATCAAAAGTATTGAGAGAGGTATAAATACGTTGGTCATTGGTAGGATAAATATGTGACCTGATCGCTCCGATTTTATTGGCTACTTCAAAGGTTCCTTTCTCGATGGCAAGTATTGGTACAACTTCCTTTAGACCCTGGATCAGTTTCATTATAGGTTCCTCAGGAATCAATCCTCCTGTAAGCAAGATTCCGGCAATTTTCGGGTAATTATCCGACAAACTGGCTTGAAGCGAACTTAGAATTATATCAGCTCTATCACCAGGCGTAATAACAAGACAATTTGGTTTTAGATGGACCAGGAAGTTTCTCAACTGCATCGCTCCAACTGCAGAGGTTTCCACTTGGTTATCAAGTTGGGCCTCCCCAATCAAAATATCCGCATTTAAATTATCTACGATCTCTTTAATAGTAGGATTGTTAAGACTTTTGATCATGGGAATTACCCCGATAAAAATCTTTTCTTCAACCTCTTCTTCCAACCTCTTCGCAACTGCATCTATATCACTTTCATTTACTTTATTGGCTACGATACCAAGCACCTTTACTTCTTTGTCAAGAAATGAATCATAGGCCAGATGAAGATTTGTAACAAGCTCTTCAAGACTTTTATCCTTTCCTGTGCCCACCACAATAACGGGTATTCCAAGATTTTTAGCAATCACGGCATTAACGTCTAATTCAACAAAGGCAGCCTCTCCGGAAAAATCAGTTCCTTCAACCAGAATAAAATCAAATTTATCTTCAAGTGCCTTGTATTTTTTTATAATAATATCGAGTATCTCACCTTCCTGATTATTGGTTTTTTTATGAATTACCTCCGCCCCTGTCAAAGCGTAACAATCTTCATAGTCCATTTCCAGCTTAAAATGCGATAAAACGGTCTCTATATGGTTGTCCTTTTTTGACTTATCTGTTCCTTCAATGATCGGTCTGAAATAGCCTACTTTTCTTGTTCTTCCAAGAAGAATACCCATCAGTCCCAAACTAATGATTGATTTTCCACTTTCAGCTTCTCCAGTAGCTATATATATGGCTCTGCTCATTTTCTAAAAATTTTGACAAAGATACTTATCTAGATAATTATAAGGACCTTTTTGCACGAACTTTTGTTACATAATTCTTTACAATCACAAGATTAAATACCTAAATTAGCTAAGCTGTTCAAACCATGCTATTCATCATATGAAAACACTATTTTTTAATATTAAAGAACTCCTTCAGATACGAGATCAATCAGTTGTCAAAGTAGCTGGAGCTTCCATGAAGGAACTCCCTTGTATTAAAAATGCCTTCCTTAGAATTAACAATGAACGAATAGAAGATTTTGGACCTATGTCTGAACTCAAGGATTTCAATGCAGATCAGGTGATTGATGCCAGGGGGCATAGCATTCTTCCAGCCTGGTGTGATTCACATACCCATATTGTTTTTGCCGGACATCGAGAAAAGGAATTTGTAGATCGAATTAATGGTTTGACTTATGAAGAAATCGCTTCTCGCGGAGGTGGTATATTGAACTCAGCAACAAAGTTGCAAAATAGTTCGGAACAGGAATTATTCGAACAATCTTCTCAGCGTCTTGAAGAAATCATGAAACTAGGTACTGGCGCAGTTGAGATCAAGTCGGGCTACGGTCTTACACCTGAATCTGAAATAAAAATGCTCAAAGTCATCAAAACATTGGCCTCCTCATTCCCCGTAGCGATCAAATCAACTTTTCTGGGAGCACATGCGTTTCCTGCAGATTTTAAAGACAAGCCTGATGACTATGTCAACCTGATCTGTGAAAAAATGATTCCCGAAGTTGCAAAGCAAGATTTATCCGATTTTATAGATGTGTTTTGTGAATCAGGCTATTTTAGTGTGTCTCAGACCGATAAAATATTGAAATCGGGAATAAAATATGGTCTTATCCCTAAAATCCATGTCAACCAGTTCAACAGTATCGGAGGAGTACAAGTTGGTGTGGCAAACAAGGCTTTAAGTGTTGATCATTTAGAAATCATGAAACAGGAAGACATTGATATTTTAAAAGGCACTGATGTGATGCCTGTCGCCCTTCCTTCGTGTTCTTATTTTCTGAACATACCCTATACGCCGGCACGAAAAATGATGGATGAAGGCCTAGCCATTGCTTTGGCCACTGATTTCAACCCGGGATCCACTCCAAGTGGAAATATGAATTTTGTAGTATCGACAGCCTGTATCAAAATGAAAATGACTCCTGAAGAAGCCATCAATGCCGCAACAATCAACGGTGCTTATGCCATGGGACTAAGTTCATCTCACGGCAGCATCACCAAAGGTAAATTTGCCAATCTTATTGTTACTAAAGATATTCCTTCCTATCATTTTATCCCTTATGCATTTGGAAGTAATTTAATTGAAAAAGTAATGATCAAAGGCGTTTTTATATAACGCTTGAATCTATTATAGGGTAAATCCTGAGAATATTATAATCTTTATACAACTCGACTATGAAAGGTCTCATTACAGCAATCATCGATCAAATGGAGCAAGTTCATCAGGGTAAGGGTTGGATTGGTGTTAATTTTAAAAATAAGGTGCAAGGGCTTTCTGATAATGACTTCTTTGCTCAGGTAAAAGGTATGCACAGCATAGCAGAAATCATCTCACATCTTACAACCTGGCGGTTTGAAACAATTCTTAAAATAAAAACCGGCGAAGGAAGTATTACTGATGACGATCCAAGTAATTGGAAGAGCCATGAGGATTTAAGGAAAGTGGGCAAGGATGAAATTCTTCGTAAACATACTGAAAGTCTCTCAGCGCTTCTTGGTCTACTGAAGCAAAAAAATGATGATTTTCTAAAGGAAATATATTACGATACTGATTTTAAAAGCAATTATCCTTATGACTTTCTTATTCAAGGTATGCTACAACATGATATCTATCACCTGGGACAGATAGGACTGCTGATCAAATGTCTCAAATCAAATTCAAACAATTAATAATTGAGCTTTAAATGAACCAAGACTTCCAGGATCCGGCGATTGGTTTAATATATTTCTTTGTAAATTTGCAAACTTAAAGCGATAAAATATGTCGGAAAATTCAGTGATTGTTCCTAGAACTAAAAAACCGGACTGGCTTAGGGTAAAACTTCCTGTTGGGAAAAAGTATACAGATCTAAGGAGTTTGGTGGATAAATATAAATTGAACACGATTTGCACAAGTGGGAGTTGTCCTAATATGGGTGAATGTTGGGGAGAAGGGACCGCCACGTTTATGATACTTGGTAATATCTGTACGCGTTCATGTGGATTTTGTGGCGTAAAGACAGGAAAACCTGAAACTGTTGAATGGGATGAACCCGAAAAGGTAGCGCGTTCAATACACTTAATGAAAATTAAGCACGCAGTAATCACCTCTGTAGATAGGGATGATCTGAAAGACGGGGGCTCAATTATCTGGGCAGAAACCGTTGAAGCGATCAGAAGAACAAATCCAAATACGACTTTAGAGACGCTGATACCTGATTTCAGGGGAATGAAGAACAATATTGATCGTATTATTGAGGTGGCTCCTGAAGTAATATCTCATAATCTTGAAACAGTAAGACGTTTGACCAGAGAAGTCAGGATACAGGCTCAGTATGATAGAAGCCTGGAAGTGCTGGCCTACCTTAAAGATTCAGGACAACAAAGAACAAAATCGGGAATTATGCTTGGCCTGGGAGAAAAAGAGGAAGAAGTTATTGAGACCCTTCACGATCTATATAAAGCAAAGGTAGATATTGTAACTATAGGTCAGTATTTACAGCCCAGCAAACAGCACCTTCCCGTGCATGAGTTTATCACACCGTCACAATTTGAAAAATATAAAGAAATTGGGCTT
>CBDULU010000125.1:0-6316 GCA_965368155.1 uncultured Flavobacteriaceae bacterium | reverse complement strand
AAGAAAATGATCGAGGCATGATAAGATAGATCGGATTTGATTTTTTATGCAGCATAAGGTAAGCGCAAATAAACCAAAGGTTAGCCTGGCAAAACAAATCCTGTTCAAACCATAAATTGATCTCATGATCATCCGGTAACTCCGCCAACTTTTCAAATTCAGCAATTGTCTTGGTTTGATAGGCCTTCTCTGTTACTTTATATGCAAACTTTAGGAATTCCAGCCTGTCTTTATAAAAAGAATCCAAGGAACCCCCATTTACAGGACCTTCAATTAGGCATTCGCGCATCACAAGTCTTTCTCCTGGTATAGATTTTGGAAACTGATGAAGCAGGGCATCACCATTTAAAACATGTACTTCCGGCATATTATTAATTTTCTTCTTTTAAACAAAGATGCTCTTAAAAAGTTATCTCAAAAGTAACTAAGTTAACAGAAATTTCTAATCAAACCCCTAATTTAATAGTTCCTATTTAAAACTTTGTAAAGGCAATTCGGCCTTTTTTAAACCGGTTCCACTAACTGTTAAATTGATTTTCCCTTCATCCTTGGTTGACTGTACCAATACGACCAGCTTACCGCTAAATAATTGCATGGTAGGTAAATGAAACATTTCTAAGGAAGTGGCATCACCGTTGCAAGCTGCCCTGTAGGTACCTTCTCCTTTTACTTTGAATTTTAACTGGTTTGTCGCTGTAGGACAAGTCCTGCCTTCGCGATCTACCACCGACACCGTGACGAAGGCCAGATCTTTTCCATTTGCCTTAAGGTTGCTTCTATCTGCTTCCAGTTTTATTTGATAAGGCTCTGCTGCCGTAGTGACTTGCTGTGACAACTTCTTGTTGCCATCTTTATCATAAGTCACAACTTCAATAGTTCCTGGTTCATATTTGACATCCATCCACATCAAACGGTAGCGATTTTGCGGACTAGAATCGTTTTTATGTTGGACACCCATACTTTTGCCGTTCACAAAAAGCTCGGCACTGGGATAATTGGTATAGGCAAAAACCGGCGTTACCTCACCTTCTCTTCCTTCCCAGTTCCAATGCGGAAGTATATGCAGGGTTTCCTCTTCAGTATTCCATCTGCTGCGATACAGGTAATAACGGTCTTTAGGTAAACCTGCCAAATCACAAATGCCAAAATAAGAGCTTCTGGACGGCCACATTTCATCATATGGAGTTGGTTCTCCTAAATAGTCAAATCCAGTCCAAACAAACTCCCCAATCACCCAAGGCTTATCATCCTGCAAGACAAAATCATCATCCGGTAAATTGGACCAGTCACAATACTCCAAATCATAAGATGAAGATTGAAAGTCACTATACTGTTTCATTTTACCCTGTTCAACAGGAAATTTATAGATACCTCTTGAGCTCACAGTTGAGGCTGTTTCTGACCCTAGCAGAAATCCTTGAGGAAATCTTTCGTAAGCTTCTTCATACAAATGCACTCTGTAGTTCAGTCCAGGTATATCCAACAAAGCTCCAAATCCTGATTCCATGGTGGCCTGTACCTGGTCCATTCCGACGGTTACCGGTCTGGTGGGGTCTTCTCTGTGAAAAATATCCTGTAACCATTTGGCCCGTTTCACGCCTTCAGCTCCCCATTGATCAGGAACCTCATTTCCGGAACTCCACATGACGATACAAGGATGATTTCTTGTGGCATGAATCAAATTAACAACATCCTTTTCTGCGTCTGTTTCAAAAAAACGGTTGTAACCATTCTCTACTTTTGGTTTGGCCCATTCATCAAAACTTTCGGCTAAAAACATAAAACCCATTTCGTCGCAGAGTTCCAGTTGTTCCAGCGAAGGCATATTATGCGAACTTCTAATGGCATCCACACCCATGTCTTTTAAAATGGTCAATTGACGTTTAAGTGCAGCTCTGTTCACAGCTGTTCCCAAGGGCCCCAGGTCGTGATGCAGACAAACACCTTTAAATTTTCTCACCTGTCCGTTAAGACTAAATCCTTTTTGAGGTTCGTATTTAATAGATCTTATTCCAAATCGTTGTTTTACAACATCTTGAAGATTTCCATCTTTATATAAACTTGAAACAGCTGTATAGAGGTAAGGACTTTCAGGACTCCATAATTTTGGATTAGAAACGGCCAGATTCTGTTCAAATTCATTGCCAAAAAGAAGGTCTGATGTATCAGTGGCTACTGTGTCTTTGTTTTGATCCAAGACATGAGTTACAAGGCTTAATTTTTCACCCGTCACCTTGGTTTTGACATTGACCTTGGCCAGATGCTCTGAAATAAAGGGAGTCGAAATAAAGGTTCCCCATTGGTCTATGCTTTCATTATTTTTCATGACCACACTCACCTTTCTGTACAATCCCGCTCCCGGATACCACCTGGAAGAAAGTTCTCTGTTGGTCAGGTGCACCGCTATTGAATTTTGGCCCTTGATCACATACTTTGTGATGTCAAAATAAAAATAACTATAGCCATAATTCCATTCTCCTACCTTCATACCATTGATATATACTTTGGGTTCGCTCATCGCACCCTCAAACAGCAGAATTACCTTTTTTCCTTCCTCAAACGCAGCTAGAGAAAATTCATTTCTATACCAGGCTTGACCAACATGAGGTAAGGCTCCTGTTCTTCCTGTTTTTTCGGTAGCCACCTCTTCATTATTTTGTTCAATCTTAACCAGTTGTTTATCCACTTCTTTGTCAAAGGGGCCATAAATCGCCCAGTCATGAGGAACAGTGACCGTCTCCCATTTACTATCGTCAAAATCAGTAGAAAAGGCCTCATGATGAACGCCTTTTTGAAATTTCCAGTTGGTATCCAACTCCATAACGGTTCTATCCTGTGATTGTGTGAAAATGGGCAGCATTAAAAAAATAGCTACTAGTGTAATACAAAAGTATGTTTGTCGCATAATTATGGATTATTATATTCGATTTGGGCTTTTTTTATGTCGATTTGTCACAATTCTTTTCAAATATATCATCAAAGTCTAATGAATCCTAAAGTTTGGCATAATAAGATCGCATAATTATCAATCCTCAAAAAAAGTGTTCATTTTCATCAAAGGCAAATAGCGACCTTTGGGAAAACTTTCCACCTTTTCAAAGGTCATAAATCCTTGCCTTTTATAAAACAATTCTGCATTTGGGTCAGACAGTACCCATATAGGTTTTTGCTCCAAAATAAAGGCAGAGAGCGTTTCCTTTAGAAGGATTTTTCCGTATCCTTTTCCTACAAAGTCTGGCAAAATCCAAAGGTGCATGATTTCGTTGTGATCTCCCTGGTCCTTTATAGCGCAGAATCCAATGGTATTTTTCCCAAACTCCATCACCAGTGCTTCCATGGTGCTCAGATCTGAAGGGCTTAGGATCAAATCCTGCATCCATACCTGCATCCATTCCTCCGGATATCCCCAATATCGTTTAGCTGTGGCGCTAATATGGTTAAGCAGGGGTAAATCATCTATTGTAGCCTTTCTGAATTTCATATATATAAGTAAAATTGAGCCTTATTCTATGTTTTTCCTTTTGTAAGATCAAAAAACGAAAAGCCAATGACAAGTATAGCGGGTAAAACGTACTTTTTAACTAGGCCTCCTTAAACATTTGATTGATATAAAAATCTGCCTTTATAAATGCCTGATCATCCATTGATTCTATTTTAAGATGACGTCTAAACTTTCCCTTTCCTAGTAATAAATGATCAGGATCCTTAAACTTATACCCTAGTCCAAATTCAAAAGAAATATGTTTTGTATAAGCAAAAATACCACCCAAATCGTCTGCCAAGGAAAACATAATACCACCATACATCATCCGTTCTTTGACATCAGGATTGATCTTAGATACCATCTTACGCAAGTCCATAATGATCTGGTACTTTTCTTCACTAAGAACTCTAATCCCTTCTACAAACAGCGCTACTTTTTTTTGACTTTCATTTTCCATAGTTCTAATTTTATGTTTTCTAAATGAATGCATTCAAAATAATTTTTAAAACTTTCTCACAACTAAAGTTAAGGAAATGGTCAGACCCATTAAACCGGGAAAGTCTTAGTTTAATTTCCCATAATACAATACATCCACTAATTCACCTGAGGTCGTTTTATAATCCCGCCTAAGTGTTCCTTCTATTTCAAAACCAGATTTTTCAGCTACCTTTCTCGCCGCAAGATTACTTTCGTGTGTTCTTAAAAATATTTTCTGGAAACCATGCGTGTCAAAACAAAACTGACAAAACAAATCTAGGGCCTTTGACGTAATTCCTTTCCCTGCATAATCCGCATCAATAAAAAATCCAATTTCAGATTTTGCAACTGTCCAGTCAATATTTTTAAGGTCAATAAAGCCCATCATCGATGCTGATTGCTCATCTATGATCACATAAGCAAAATAGGTTTTTAGCTCAAAACCTTCCTTCATGACCTTAAGAAAGGTGAGTGTATCTTTCAAATTATTTGTACGCGAAACGGTACCAGCAAAAAACCGCTCCAGTCTGGACCTGTTTTTTTGAATCATGTCAAAATACGCCTCAAAATCAGATGTTTCGACTAATCTTATGGTATAGTTATCAAATTTCATGAATTTTAAATACTTATTTATTCAACATCGGATAAAATTTGAGCATCAATTCTCTTACTGATTATGATGGTATGAATTTCCTCACTTTGGTCTCTTTTTTCATATACCTTATGATAAATCTTTAAGATTATGATCCCATTAGATTCCAATTCTCCTTTAATATTTTCTACTAAATGACTATAAAAATACATTCTTTCTCCATGCTCTCCTGTTAAAACTTTTGCTTGCTGCATATCTCCGGGAACAAAACTCAAATATAAAATTCCATTTGCACTGAGTAATTTATAACAATCAGAAAACAACTTCTTACAATCAGCAGGTGATACATATGGAATAGTAAATCCACAAATGATTCCCTCAAACTTATCCTTTATAAGGTGCAGCTCACGACAATCCATCACATGAAAAGCGGCATTTGGAAGATGATTTTTTGCCCTTTCTACCATTTTTGGGGCCACGTCAAGCCCAGTAATTTTCAATTTCGAATTTCTTTTTAACAGATACTGACTTATGTTTCCCGGGCCACATCCAATGTCAAGAATGGAAGCCTCTTGCCTTTCCAAGGAATCACAAAACCAGTCATAGGTATCATTGTAAAGCTCAAGATCCATGAACTGCTCCTCATAGGCAAGGGCAATTTTGTTCCAAGTTTGAAAGGTCTCCTGATACTTGTCCATTATTTTTTTATTTAGCGACCAGACCTCTTACAGTTCAAAAACATCATATATTCTCGCTATTCTGAATCCATTTTTTATCACAGTTTTTGAGGCTTCACTATCGGGCCTTAAAACAGGATTTGTATGGTTAAAATGTATAAAAATGATCTTACTCTTTTCTTCCGAATCCATCGCTTTAAACTTCTTCATGCTTTCTATGATAAAGGGATGCGGAATCTCTGACATGTCTCTGTTATTGATCTCTTTTTCGTCAAAAAATGTCGCATCAAGAAAGGCATAGTCCACCTTCTTTATTTCTGCATTGATATCCAGCTTCCATTTTTCCCATTTATCGATATCAGGAATGAACAGAGCGCTCTTATTCGGTCCGCTAATCACATAACCTACCGTTTCTGAATATTCGTCACGATGAGGCACTTTTATAGGTTTCACCTTAAGGTGAGCAGTCAGAGAAACCTCCTCTTGATCCTCAATTCCTTTAAGCACAATATTCTGGTTTGTGACCAACTGACTCCATGGACCGTTCGTTTCCAAAAAAGTCTTCATTTTGGGCATGGCAAATACAGGTACTTCGTTTGCATTCATGGCCTCTTTTCCCAGGTACATTAATCCTGTATAGTGCCCTATATGTGCATGGGTAACAAATATCCCATCTGGAGTTTCACTACTTTTATCATGGCTGAATTTTTTAAGCGCTTTCATCTGGGTAGTCATATCAGGGGTGGCCTCAAAGAGATATTTCTTCCCAACCTTCTGATCGATCAAGCCCAAAGAAACAACCTTACGCGTAGGGTCAGGGTTCTTAAACAAGTCTTCACAACATGCTTTCTGACAAGCTGCATGAGGAGAGCCTGCATCCTGAATCGTGCCTAGCACAATCAAATAACAGTTCTCTTTGATCTTGCTTTTGGAAAGCTCTTGGGCAGCAACCTGATTTGATCCTGGAACAAATACAAGCCATCCTAAAAGTAGAAAAATCCTAACTCCAGAAACCATATCATTTAAAACTGCTTTTCCCATGATCAAAATATTTCAATGTTACTACTCCATTTTACTGCTATAGAT
>CBDULU010000124.1:0-6358 GCA_965368155.1 uncultured Flavobacteriaceae bacterium | reverse complement strand
ATAGCGCTTCAGGCCCAGAATAAACCAACGATTATGTCTGGCGTCTTGTATAAAGACAAATGGAACTTGCCAGCCGGAGAAAGTTTTACTGCCCAACTCTATAAAGATGCCAACACTGACTACCTTTGGAAAAATTCAGAAGGTCAGGGAAGCTTGGTACTGAGTTTCGAAACAGTCTTCGAAAAAGCCGAAAAAGCCGAATACTGGATCGGGTCTGGCTATTACACTTCTATGGAAGAAGTAGCCGCTGCCAATGCGCATTATCAACAATTTGAGACCTTTAAAACAAAGCAGATTTATTCATTTTCTAAAAGAAGAAGTGAGAATGGTGGGGTTGAATACTTTGAATTCGGACCCTTACAACCTGACGTTGTCTTAAAGGATCTTATCAAGGTGGTGCATCCGGAACTATTACCCGAATACGAGCCCTACTTTCTTCAAAAACTGGATTAAATATTTTTGATTGCATTAAAAATTCTAACTTTATACAAAATCCAACACCCTGTCTTGCATCCCAAAAATTCATACAAATTAAAATCACTTCTTTTTATCCTGCTGCTGCTGGTACTTTTTATAGTAAACATAAGCCTGGGATCGGTCGATATCCCATTGCGTTCAGTTTTCAATAGCTTGTCAGGGAACGGAGGCAGTAAGGAAACCTGGAACTATATCATCATCAATTATCGGCTACCCAAAGCGATAACGGCTATTTTGGTCGGCTCGGGATTGGCCATTAGTGGTCTTTTAATGCAAACCTTGTTTCGCAATCCTTTGGCAGGCCCCTATGTACTGGGGATAAGCTCAGGAGCTAGTTTAGGCGTAGCCCTCTTAATTTTAGGATCCTCAATTATTGGAGGAAGCTTCAGTTTGTTGGGCCAGTCTCAGTTGCTGATCTCTATGGCAGCCAGTGCTGGTTCTTTTTTAGTTTTGTTTGCAGTAATGATCGTATCAAGACAAGTGAAAAACACCATGAGCATTCTTATCATCGGATTGATGTTCAGTAGCCTGACCTCTGCCGTAATAAGCGTTCTCGCCTATTTTAGCAGTGCTGAAAATCTTCAGCAATATATGTTTTGGGGATTTGGAAGCCTTGGGAACTTAACATGGTCAGAAGTATTGATCTTTACCTGTATCTATTTACTTGCGGGTATTTTGATCCTTCCTGTTGTCAAATCTTTAAACAGTCTGCTTCTGGGAGAGAATTATGCAAAAAGTATTGGAATTAATATCAAAAGAACCAAAAACCTGGTATTGATCGCAACAAGTTTATTAACAGGTGTCATCACTGCTTTTGCCGGACCAATAGCTTTTATTGGACTTGCAGCACCGCATATGACCAAATTGATCCTTAATACCTCTGAACACAAACTGATCATTCCCGCGGCGGCGCTTCTGGGTGCGAATATTATGCTGATCAGTGATACAGTGGCACAGCTACCCAACAGTGAATTCACTTTGCCTATAAATGCCATCACCACTATGTTTGGGGCCCCTATAGTGATCTGGCTATTGTTAAGAAAAAAGAAAATGGTACTCTAATCAACTATGACTAAACAAGAAATCCATAAAGTGTTGACCACCAAAAACCTTAGTATTGGCTATGGCTCAAAAAAGGGGGACAAAGAAATTGCCAAAAATATAGATATTGAATTGCACAAAGGGGAATTGGTTTGTTTGGTTGGCCGAAATGGAATAGGAAAATCAACATTATTGCGCACACTAAGTAAAATGCAACCAAGACTAGGGGGTGAAATTTATCTGGAAAATAAAAATATCGATGAATACTCAAGAATTGATCTTGCCAAAATAATCAGCCTTGTGCTCACCGAAAGAATTCCATCCAGTAATTTAACCGTGTATGAACTAATTGCCTTAGGAAGACAGCCTTATACAAACTGGATCGGGAAATTACTTCAGGAAGACCTTGACCACATAAAAGAGGCTATTCACCAGTCTCATTTGTCTGAACTAATGCATGACCGATGCGACAAACTGAGTGACGGACAATTGCAAAGAGCTATGATTTGCAGGGCTTTAGCACAAAATACAAACTTGATCATCCTGGATGAACCGACGGCACATTTGGATGTTCAGCACAAAATTGAAACATTCAGGC
Source organism: uncultured Flavobacteriaceae bacterium (assembly GCA_965368155.1). Taxonomy (GTDB): domain Bacteria; phylum Bacteroidota; class Bacteroidia; order Flavobacteriales; family Flavobacteriaceae; genus Lutimonas. The sequence goes on along the minus strand of CBDULU010000124.1, from coordinate 4,242 downwards.
TACTTAAAAAATTAGCGCATGAATTGAACAGAGCCATCCTGATTTCAACACATGAAATTCAACTTGCCACGCAAATCGCTGATTCGTTATGGTTAATGACGGAAGAAAGTATCATTAGCGGAAAGCCCTCTGAACTGATTGAATCAGATCAAATAAACCTGCTTTTTAACAGCAATTCTATATACTTCGATAAAGAAAGTAAGCAATTTATCATGCAATAGGGAAAATATATTTCTATTTTTGCCGGAGAATTATAATAGATGCAAAAATTAATAATAGGTTTTCTGGCTTTGATCATTTTTTCCTGTGGCTCGGTCAATCCGGATGGAACCATCAAGGAATCGGTCAAAGAAAAATATGCCACCGAGATCAAGGCAGATGATTTGAAGGAACATCTTTTCCTGCTGTCTTCTGATATCCTGGAGGGAAGAAAAACAGGTGAAAAACGACAAAAAATGGCTGTAAACTATTTTACTGCCTACTACGAACATCATAATTTACTTGCTCCCGGAAAGTACCCTGAATATATTCAAAGGATCCCTCAGGAGTACTTTGAAGGAAAGTCAAACGGGCCGTCTCAAAACGTCCTGGCGTATATTAAGGGGAGTGAATTTCCGAATGAAGTTATTGTGATCTCGGCTCATTATGACCATCTAGGCATGAAAGGTGAAGAGGTGTACAACGGTGCTGATGACAATGCTTCAGGAAGCTCTGCTTTAATGGAATTGGCTCAGTCATTTCAATTGGCCAAAAAACAAGGTAATGGTCCAAAGCGATCCATTCTTTTTCTACACTTTACAGGAGAAGAACTGGGTCTTTTTGGTTCAAAATTTTATATAGAACATCCCGCTTTTTCGCTTGACAGCACTGTAGTTGATCTCAACATCGACATGGTGGGAAGGGTTGATAAAAAACACTTGGACAATAAAGAATACATCTACCTTATTGGTTCTAACCGATTAAGTCAGGATCTTCATAAAATATCACAGGAAGCAAATAAAACCTATACCCATTTAAAATTGGACTATACTTATAATAACGAGGAAGATCCGAATAGTTACTATACGAGGTCAGATCATTACAATTTTGCAAAGAACAATATCCCTGTTATTTTTTACTTTAATGGAACTCATGCAGATTATCACAGAACTACTGACACAGCAGATAAGATAGACTTTGAATTGTTGGCACTAAGAACCCGACTGGTATTTTATACCGCTTGGGAAATCGCAAACAGAGACCAAAGACCAGTTCTGGATAAAAAATAAAATAGAGGGAGTCTTATGAATTTTGCCATTATAGATGTAGAAACCACCGGAGGTAAATTTACCGAAGAGGGAATTACCGAGATAGCGATTCATAAATTTGATGGCGTAGATGTTGTTGATTCTTTTATTAGCCTGATCAATCCTGAAAGAGAGATTCAACCTTTTGTGGTAAATCTTACCGGGATCAACGCTAAAATGTTAAAGAGTGCGCCTAAGTTTTACGAGGTGGCCAAAAGGATTATTGAGATTATGGATGGTTGTATTATGGTGGCACATAACAGCAGTTTTGATTATAGGGTCGTAAGAAATGAGTTTTCCAGATTGGGATACGAATTTGAAGTACCAACCCTATGTACAGTAGAATTGAGTAAAATCCTACTTCCTGAACTAGAGTCCTATAGTCTTGGGAAACTTTGCAGGTCCGTTGGTATTCCAATGAGCGATCGACATAGAGCGAACGGAGATGCCTTGGCTACCATAAAGCTGTTTGAATTGCTCCTTCAAAAGGATAAGGACAAATTAATTGTAAAAAAAACCATTAAAGAAGGTAATCAACGTGATTTATCAGGTAAACTGCTGAAGATTCTGGATACCTTACCCCTACAATCAGGCTTGTTTTATTTTCACAGGTTCAATGGTGACATCATTTATATAGGTAAGGGTAAAAATATACAAAAGGTTGTCAATCAGGTTTTTTTAAGGAGCTCAAATCGCACAAGGGCTTTATTAAAGGAAATGGATTCAGTTTCTTTTGAACTTACCGGAAGTGAATTAGTAGCCAGGATCAAATATGAGGAAGTCGTTTCAATTCACAAACCAAAACATAACAGAAATAAAAAGTGGAGCATTGAATCTATCACTTTTAATCATGAAAACATGATCCTTGTTGACAAGGGGCGAATTACAGGTGAAAAGTCGGTCATACTGATTGAAAACAACCAATATCAAGGCTACGCTTATGCAGAATTACAGCATCAGATCAACAATTTGGATGTTCTAAAAACTCTGATCAACAGTGCCGAAAATTACACGAAACAGAATATGATCATTAAAAAATACTTGTCTGGAAACAAGGTTGAAAGAATTATTAGATTTTAAAAGCATATGATCTAGAAAGGGATTCAGTTGTGCAAAGTTAGAATGCCTTTTACATATTTAAAAATACGCACTACTCAAGGAAATGTTTAAGGAAATCATAAAAACTAATAATAGTTTAATATCTTTAGACAAAACTTCAGGTTCTTGAAAAATGACCCAAAAATAAATTCTTGGAGAGAAAAATGGCATGAAATCATTTACGAGGCTGATTCTCGTGAAGGAAAGATTTTCGATCTTGTTTTAATTGTCGCCATTTTGTTCAGTATTGTTCTGGTTATGCTCGAAAGTGTAAAAGAACTGGATGCGAGATACCATGACTTTTTTAATATCTCAGAATGGGTGATCACGATTCTGTTTACTGTTGAATATGTGCTCCGCATCATAACCGTCAAAAAGCCTAGACAATATATCTTTAGCTTTTACGGTATTATCGATCTACTCTCCACCATTCCAAAATACCTATCCCTATTTATAGGAGGAGCTCATGCTCTTGTGGCGCTGAGAGCCTTACGTTTACTAAGAATATTTAGAATTTTGAAACTAGTTAGATTTGTAGGGGCCACGGACGCGCTGGGAAAGGCATTAAAAGCAAGCAGGTTTAAGATTCTTGTATTTATTTCAGCTGTTATGATTATTTGTGTCATTATAGGCACCATGATGTATCTGCTTGAGGGAGATCCAAGTGGTTTTACAAGTATCCCAAGAAGTATCTATTGGGCAATTGTGACCTTAACCACAGTTGGTTATGGCGATATCGCACCACAAACGGCTATAGGACAATTATTAGCCAGTCTGGTTATGATTTTAGGTTATGGTATTATCGCTATCCCGACGGGTATTGTAGGTGTCGAGATGGCCAAGGACAAAGGTCATAATATTCATCTGAACACCAATTCCTGCAAAAATTGTGCCGCCGACAACCACAAGGATGATGCGAATTTTTGCTACAAATGCGGAGAGAAATTATAAGGATCTATTGTTTGTAAACTTTCTTTATTTTTTGTCGCTGATCAGCTTGTATGATCTGCAACAAGAGCACATCACCGCGTTTAGATGATGGTTCAACTATTTCAAAGGAAGTATTCCTTGGATGATTTTCTAAGATCATATTACCAAGAATATCATACATACGGACTGTCTCCACACTTTCAGAAGCCTGAATCCTAAAAGTATCACCATCATTGTATACAACAAATTGATCTTTCTCAATAACTGTATCACTTTCAAGCTCAACTTCTTTTGTAAATGCTAAGCTGAATCTGTCTTGAAATGAACCTTGGTCAACTTGTTCAAATACATAGTTGGAATTTCTAAGATCATGACTCATATTTAAATAGTGATCGTGCAAAATGATCTCCGCATCTCTCAATTTTCCCTCAACCGCTGATACTGCAATGGTATATGTTCTGTTGGATACATTCGTATCAAATCCAAGTGGTACTTCTGCTCTCGATTCTAACAAGCCCAAACCTTGTATGGCTAATTTTTTATCATCTAAAAGCGAATAAAAACTGATTTTATTGGAACCTTGATTTTTCAAGGCATCATACCCTCGGTCAAACCCAAATGAAGCTCCCTTTACAAAACCAATGAGTAATTGATTAAAACCACCCTGATCAGTGGAAAGGTTTAACCAAATTCGGTCTTTCTCATTCTCCTTATCTTTCTTCTTGACAACACTGCTCTTAAAAAACTGATCATTACTATCTACGATTCGCATCGAATTATTAAATTCAATGTCAACTCCGGCGAGGGCCCTTACCAGGAACCCTTGCCCAGATCCTATGTTTTTATCTGGAACAGGGCCGTTACCCACAGCTGTTCCCCCAGTTCTGTTATAGGTAGCGTAATCATTGAATGAATAATCACCGGTTTC
>CBDULU010000123.1:0-6360 GCA_965368155.1 uncultured Flavobacteriaceae bacterium | reverse complement strand
TCAGCATCAAAGAAACCTTCTAAAAAGAGCAAACTTCTTTTATCAAAACCATCATCTATACAACATTGGCACTTATCGCTTTTGCTGCAAATTCTGTAATCTGTAGGTTAGCGCTTAAGGATGGCGCTATAGATCCAGGATTGTTTACAAGTATTCGTTTGTCCTCAGGAGCTGCTGTTCTTATTGCATTGGTGTTTCTTTCAAAAAATAGAAGGCATGAAAAATCAAAAGGCTCCTGGACCTCAGCCGGGATGTTATTCTTATATGCCGCAGCCTTTTCTTATGCTTATGTTTCGTTAGAGACGGGAATTGGCGCCTTAATTGCATTTGGTGTCGTACAAATTACCATGATTGCCTCTTCACTTATTTCCGGATATAAGATGAATGGTATGGAATGGCTAGGTATCCTTCTGGCTTTAGCAGGATTCCTGTATTTGTTGCTGCCTGGAGCTTCTGCACCCTCTCTCAGTGGATTTATTTTGATGTCCTTGTCAGGTATTGGATGGGGAATCTATTCCTTACGAGGAAAAAAATCCAAGCATCCCTTAGTGGATACAGCTTACAATTTTTTAAGATCACTCCCTTTTTTGATCCTGCTGATCTATTTTTTGGCACAGGAAAGTAACTATTCTACTAAAGGTATACTTCTTGCCTTATTGTCTGGTATTGTCACTTCAGGTATCGGATATACTATTTGGTATACAGCTCTAAAAGGATTGAATTCAATTCAAGCCTCAATTGTGCAGCTTTTGGTTCCTGTATTGGCGGCGATAGGTGGAGTCATATTTATTGGGGAACTTATAAGTCTTAGATTAATGGCTTCTTCCTTGATGATCCTGGGAGGACTCCTGTTGCTGATCATAAAGAGGATTCCGTCAAATAAACAAGCATAAACAACTCTTGCCTTTAACTTAAAGAGGAGGTTTTACTATTGATAAATGTCAAGTATAGGCTACCTAACTGATCACGCCTGAACCCAATAATTCATCCTCCTGATACCAGGCAACAAACTGACCTTCTGTAATAGCGGATTGAGGGTTTTGAAAAGAAACATAAAGTCCATTTTCGGCCCTGTACAGGGTGGCTTTCTCTAAAGGCTGTCTGTATCGAATTCTAGCCAAAACTTCCATCTCTTGACCAACCTCAAGAGCCAGATCTTCTCTGATCCAATGAATTTCAGATGCGTTGACAAAAAGTACATTTCTATACAAGCCTTGATGTTCCTTTCCTTCACCGGTATATATTACATTTTCTTCGACATCCGTATCAATTACAAACAGAGGCTCAATAGTACCGCCCACTGCAAGGCCTTTGCGTTGGCCTTTGGTAAAATAATGTGCTCCCTGATGTTTTCCTACAGCTTTTCCATCCTCTAAAGAGTAGTGAAACTTTTGGCTATTAAACTTCAGGGCTTCTTCTCGATCAGAGAATTCAGGTATTTCTCTATCATAAATAGTTGAATCATTAGGTATTTGAACGATAACTCCTTCCTTTGGTTTTAATTGTTGCTGCAAAAATTCAGGTAACCTGACCTTTCCGATAAAGCAAAGTCCTTGGGAATCTTTTTTTTCAGCTGTAACAAGATCAAGTTCTGCAGCAATTTGTCGAACTTCAGATTTTTGAAGTTCTCCAATTGGAAATAAAGCCTTTGCCAATTGATCTTGAGATAACTGACATAAAAAATAGGATTGGTCCTTGTTATTATCCTGACCAGCCAAGAGGCTGTAAATCTTTTTACCATCAACCTCCTGCTCTCCTTTCCTGCAATAATGGCCCGTTGCTACATAATCAGCATTGAGATCCATGGCAATGTCCATAAAAACGTCAAACTTGATCTCTCGGTTACACAACACATCCGGATTTGGCGTTCTGCCCATCTTATATTCCCTGAACATATAATCAACGATTCTTTCCTTGTACTGCTCACTAAGATCAACCACCTGAAATGGAATTCCAAGCTTTTCGGCTACAAGCATTGCATCGTTACTGTCTTCCAGCCAAGGGCATTCATTTGAAATTGTTACCGAATCATCATGCCAGTTTTTCATAAACAGTCCAATGACTTCATAACCTTGTTGCTTAAGCAAATAAGCAGCAACGCTTGAATCTACACCTCCTGATAATCCTACAATAACTCTTTTCATCGACTAAAAAATTGCGTCGGCAAAGATACGAAAAACAATTAGTAAAAAAATGACTACTTAATGAAGTCTTTAGTTTGGATTAAAGATTGGGTTGTAGCGTCATGCCATTAGAATTACTCTTTTCCCATATGCGAAATGTAATTTTTATCCTAAAACAGGATGTAATAGAAATAAAAAAATATTGATTTATGGATCAGTAATTTACTTATCCCATATCTCGCAATAACTAATCTTCTTTCTTTGGTTTTAATGCAGGTTGCTCGGTACTGACCAATTCGCCATCTACATAATTCTCCCAGGTACCCACTCTTAAATCGTCCTTAAAAGGTCCTTTTTTAATCAGTTCTCCTGTTTTTCGGCTATAGTATATGGCCATTCCATTTAACTTACCATTGGCATAATTGAAATCCTGATAAAGAAATCCTTTGATAGAATATTTCTTATAATTACCATGAAGCAAGCCATTCTTATATGCTGTGATCTCAGTAGGCTCTCCTGAAGGATAAAAAGTCTTATAATCACCATCGAGTTTCCCGTTTACATAGTTTTCTTCACTCATAACCGATTTCCCATCGGGGTGGTAATACAACCACTTCCCTTCTCTTTCTTTTCCCCTCATTAGACCTTTGCTTTCCATAGCACCTGAAGGCGTATAAAAACTGACCTTTGCAAGATCACTTGCCTCTTCATATTCTTTGACGATGATGGGAAAGTCCGAATTTGACGCTGAATAATATTTGAACACGCCAATTTCTTTACCGTGATCAAAGGTTCCGGCATATCGGATACGATCGTTATTATAATACTTTCGCCAAACCCCATGTCGCTTACCCTCTGCATCCATTTGATTAATATCTCCCTGAGCATAACTCATGAAAAAATTTAAAAAACAGATCAAAAACAAACTATATTTAAACATCCAATTGATTTTTCTAATTAAATAACTCTGAAAAGCACAAATTGTTGTTCAAATTTGTCCTTTATAATAAGGGTAAAAATAGAAATATTTTTTAATTTTAAGTTCTCCCGTGAAACAGATGATTCAATAAATAAGTTATTTAGTGAGAAATTAGATAAAATTAAGGCTGCCAAAGTAATTACCAATTGAAAAAAGCATGGAAGATAAGCATCTTATCAGTATTCTTAATGGAATTACGAACGCCAAAAGAATCTATCGCGACAAAGCCGCAAAAGATATACTGGAACACCCTCATTTGATCCCAAAACTAATTGGAAAGATCTATGATGTTGAAGACCCTCTCCATATCAAAGCTGCATGGGTGTTTAAACTTGTTTGTTTGGAAGATATTACGCTTTTAAACCCTTATATTCATGATTTTATAAGTGGTATGTCAGTATTAAAGCATGAGAGTTCTTTAAGGCCTGTTTCAAAAATATGCAGCCTTTGGAGTGCTTATTACTTTGCTAAAAATACTGAAAAAGTATTCTTGTCTAAGGAGGCTAAGGAGCAGATCATTTCCTGTAATTTTGATTGGCTCATTGAAGACCATAAGGTGGCTACACAGGTCTTTGCCATGGACACTTTAAAACTCTGGGGGTATGAGGAGGATTGGATACACCAGGAATTAAGATCCGTGCTTGAAAAAAACACTGATTCGGGTACCAAAGGGTACAAAGCCCATGCAAGGAAATTATTAAAAAATCTATAGAAGAATGATGTATAAAATTGACTAATGCCCTATTTTTGCAACTTATACAAAAACCTAATTAAGATGAATTTGACAACCTTGAATGCTATTTCTCCAATCGACGGGAGGTACAGAAATAAAATAGAAGGACTCTCCTCCTTTTTCTCTGAGGAAGCCCTGATCAAATACAGGGTTAAAATTGAAATTGAATACTTTATTGCACTTTGTCAAATTCCTCTTCCACAATTACAGGATTTCGATGCTGAACTTTTCGCTACCTTAAAAGCTATTTATGAAGATTTTTCTACCCAAGACGCTTTAAGAATTAAAGAGATAGAAGCTGTTACCAACCATGATGTAAAAGCTGTTGAATATTTTATCAAGGAAAAATTTGACGGTCTTAACCTTCAAAAATACAAAGAGTTTATCCATTTTGGGCTTACATCACAGGATATCAACAATACAGCGGTGCCTTTATCATTAAAAGACGCTTATGAAAGTATCTATATTCCAGAAATTAATGCCTTGATTGATAAACTCACTTCACTTTCAAACGATTGGCATGGAATTTCCATGCTGGCAAAAACGCATGGGCAGCCTGCTTCCCCAACACGCTTGGGAAAGGAAATATATGTTTTTGTAGAAAGGATCAAGCAACAATTAAAATTGTTAAATGACATCCCCTTCGCAGCGAAGTTTGGAGGTGCTACAGGAAACTTTAACGCCCATAAAGTGGCTTATCCAAATCAAGATTGGAAGGCTTTTGGAAGTCATTTTGTTCAGGATATTCTGGGATTGAGCCACTCTTTCCCAACCACTCAGATCGAACATTATGACCATTTGGCGGCCTTATTTGATGGTTTAAAAAGGATCAATACGATAATCATTGACTTAAACAGGGATTTTTGGCAATATATTTCCATGAATTATTTCAAACAAAAGATAAAACAAGGAGAAGTTGGTTCTTCGGCCATGCCACATAAAGTGAACCCTATTGATTTTGAAAATAGTGAAGGTAATCTTGGTATAGCCAATGCCATCTTTGAGCATTTATCAGCTAAACTACCGATTTCAAGGTTGCAGAGAGATCTTACAGATTCCACCGTGCTGAGAAATATAGGGGTTCCTATGGGACATACCATTATTTCGATCACTTCAACCCTAAAAGGATTGAATAAATTGTTATTGAATCAAGAAGCATTTGACAAGGACCTAGAAGATAACTGGGCGGTTGCAGCAGAGGCGATTCAAACGATTTTAAGACGAGAAGCATATCCTGATCCTTATGAAGCGTTAAAAGGATTGACAAGGACAAACGCGAAAATCAACCAAAAATCAATAGCAGATTTTATTGACACCCTTGAAGTATCTGAGGATATTAAAAATGAATTAAAAGCCATAACTCCTCATAATTATACTGGCATATAAACATCTTTCTTATGCGCTACTTTTTTATCGTCGTACTCCTTTTCTCTATGGTATCCTGTATCAAAAAGAGTAAGGTACATATGGACGATTTCAGGCAAGGTAAATTCAAAACTGTCTTGGAAGACAAGGAAACTGTGTCTTTTGCAACTCGAAATGACAGCATTCAAATTGAAGATTTTAATGGAATAAAGGATACCTTTAACATTAAGTGGCTGGATCAGTTCGAATATGTCTTAACAAAAAGAGTTCCTAAAACATTACTTGACAGCACTCCGTTTTATGTAAAAATAACTAGTGTGGAACAGAACTCATATTCATTTAGGGCCTATTACAAGGGGTCTAATTTTAAACAAAAAGGTACAGCATTTAAACTGGAATAAAACGAATTTAAATATCACCTGAATTATGGAAATATTTTTACACGTCGAAACATGGGTAGCGTTGCTTACGCTAACTTTTCTAGAAATTGTACTTGGGATCGATAATATTATTTTTATTTCGATTACTGCCGGAAAACTTCCAAAAAATAAGGTAAAGAAAGCTACAAATATTGGTCTGTTTTTCGCCATGATCTTTAGAATATTACTATTGATCGGTGTCTCCTATATTATTGCAATGAAGGAGCCCTTATTTACCGTAAATCTATCTTGGTTTCAAGCCGGCATTTCAGTTCAAAGCCTGATTCTTTTGGGAGGCGGCTTCTTTTTATTGTATAAAAGCACCCATGAAATACATCAAAAAGTGGAAGGTACACCGGATGAAACACATACAGAGAAAGACTTAAAATCTTCTTTCACAAGTGTGGTCATTCAAATAGTGTTAATTGATATTGTTTTTTCGTTTGACTCGGTGTTGACAGCGGTTGGTATGACAAATGGTATAGAAGGTGCCTTATTGATCATGATCATAGCCGTCATTATTTCTATTCTTATCATGATGATCTTTGCTGCAGCTGTTGGAAAATTTGTCAATAAGCATCCTACGGTACAAATGCTGGCACTGTCCTTTCTCATCCTGATTGGTTTTATGTTGGTGACCGAAAGTGCCCATCTATCGAACGCGGTCATTTTTGGGCAACATGTGGGCGCCATTCCAAAAGGTTATCTATACTTTGCCATCGCTTTTTCTCTTTCTGTTGA
>CBDULU010000122.1:0-6388 GCA_965368155.1 uncultured Flavobacteriaceae bacterium | reverse complement strand
TTTTATGTCAGGTACAATCTACACCCACATCGACCATTACATCGCAACAATAACCTTTTCCCACCCAAAGAGTAATTCCTTTCCTTCTGATTTATTACAGAAACTAATTGATACTTTCGATCGCCTCGATAAGGATGATACGGTTAAACTCATTTTACTCCAAAGTGAAGGTGACAAAGCCTTTTGTGCAGGAGCATCATTTGATGAGTTATTGACTGTTACCACTTTGGAAGAAGGCAAAATATTTTTTTCAGGATTTGCAACACTGATCAATTCAATGCGAAAATGCTCCAAATTGATCATTGGGCGTGCTCAAGGAAAATCAGTTGGTGGTGGTGTTGGAATTCTGGCAGCCTGTGATTATGTTTTTGCCACAGAGGCAGCCGATATTAAATTGTCTGAGTTAAGTATAGGTCTTGGGCCTTTTGTGATCGCGCCAGCTTTAGAACGAAAGATGGGCATTAGTGCCTTAAGTGAATTAAGCCTGAACGCCAAAAGTTGGAAAACAGCTTATTGGGCTGAAAAGAAGGGGCTTTTTAATACGGTATTTGAAAATAAAAGAGATTTGGACAATGGTATTGATATCCTGACACATCAACTCTCACAATACAATCCTGAAGCACTCCTTGACATGAAAAAGATCTTTTGGGAAGGTACTGATCATTGGGATGAACTATTGATCCAAAGAGCTGAAATTAGTGGCAAACTAGCCCTCTCCGATTTTACCAAAAAAGCACTTGCTAATTTTAGATCCTAGAGCTATGAAGTATTTCATCTTATTGACCCTACTCCAGGTAGACATCGAAGAAAAAATGAAAAACGCCCCTGATAAAGGCTATGAGATCGGTGTAGTCATCGGTACCTATCTTCCCTTTGCTGTCCTAGTGATCATTGCCTATATCATGTTTAATCGGTTTAAGAATCGGAAGGATTTGGACTAGGTCAAGGCGTGAATGCGTGAATGCATGAATGAGTGAATGCGGTTGTCTCGTTTTAAAATAGGTTTAAATAGAAAATTAAAAAAATCAGGACGATATAGTTTCTATATTCTTTTGATCTTATCAATATTTCTAGATTAGAAGAGAAGCTCGAAATTTAAAAACTTTCAACCTCAAATCTAGTATCAACAAAAATGGTTCATTACCGCTGCGTGAAGTGATTCCCTAAGATCAAATTTGCTGGAAAAATAACACTTTGAAATTTACATGAATATTTTTCAAAAATTCATGCATTCACGCATTCATGCATTCATGCCTTATAGCACTAAAGCCAAAAGAGAAGAAGAAATAATATTTACAGAATTAATTGTAAATTGTCCTAAACAAAACCAACACCTATGTCAATATACCTTGCCGAATTCCTAGGAACCTTTTTCCTTATCCTTATCGGAGGTGGGGTCGTGGCCGGAGTAGTTTTAAAAGATTCTAAATCCTTTGGGTCCGGATGGAATACCATCGTGGTCAGTTGGGGTTTGGCGGTGACTTTTGCCATTTATGGCGTGGGAAGTATCAGTGGGGCTCATATCAATCCGGCGGTGACTTTAGGCTTTGCCTTTGTAGGTGAATTTCCATGGGCCAAAGTACCTGGTTATATCCTCTCTCAGGTTGCCGGGGCATTTAGCGGAGGCGTTATTGTATGGATCTTTTATATTCCACTTTGGTCAAGAACTGATGACAAGATCGCTAAACTTGCTACGTTTGCAACCGTTCCGGCCGTTAGGTCATATGTGCATAACCTGATCAGTGAGATCATCGGTACTGCCGTGCTGATTTTCAGTTTGCTATTTATGGGTACTACTAATTTTACAGAAGGTCTGAATCCTTTGGTCGTTGGTGCTTTGATTATGGTGATTGGTTTTGCCTTGGGCGGGACAACTGGTTTTGCCATTAATCCTGCACGAGATCTTGGGCCTCGTCTGGCTCATTTCTTACTTCCCATAAGCGGAAAAGGAGGATCCGACTGGAAATATGCCTGGGTACCGATCGTAGGTCCTATACTAGGGAGTCTTTTAGGCGCATCTTGTTATCAAATGCTTTACAAGAATGACATACAAATTCGATATGGTATTGTTTTGGCACTTGTAGCCGGTATCTTGATTTCAGTTGCAGTCTCCAATATCAAATCTCAAAAAAATAAAGATCATGGCTAAAAAATATATCATTGCCTTGGATCAGGGCACCACAAGTTCCCGAACCATCTTGTTTGATGATACTGGGAAAATATGTGGCATATCCCAAAAGGAAACAGAACAGATCTATCCAAAACATGGGTGGGTTGAGCAAAATGCTGTAGAAATTTACCAATCACAACTGGACACGCTTCACAATGTGATGCGGGACAATGATGTTGTTTTCGCCGATGTACTTAGCATAGGAATCACCAACCAAAGGGAAACCACTGTGGTTTGGAACAAGCATACCGGAGAACCTGTGTACAATGCCATAGTCTGGCAGGATGTAAGAACAAGCAAGCTTTGCAAAGAATTAAAAGCAGATGAACGAATATGTACATCAAAATACAGGGCTAGTCATCGATTCTTATTTTTCTGCGACCAAGATCAAATGGATTCTTGACAATGTGCCTAAAGCGAAAGCTTTAAGAGAAAAAGATGCCTTGCTTTTCGGAACTGTTGATACCTGGTTGTTGTGGAACCTTACAAAAGGAAAGGTACATGCAACAGACTATTCCAATGCTTCCAGAACCATGGTGTATAATATTGTTAACTTGGAATGGGATAAAAATATGTTGGCAAAATTAGACATTCCGGCATCTATGCTTCCAGAGGTAAAGCCTTCAAGTTTTCACTTTGGAAACTGCACCTTTGACGAGCATGTTATTCCTATTTCTGGAATTGCAGGTGATCAGCAAGCTGCACTTTTTGGTCAGGCCTGTTTTTCAAAAGGTGAAACTAAAAATACCTATGGAACGGGTTGTTTTCTGCTGATGAATACGGGTAAAAAACCCAAATTCTCTAGCAATGGCTTATTGACAACTATTGCCTGGGGCCTTGATGGAAAGGTGCAATATGCCTTAGAAGGAAGTGTCTTTATTGCCGGGGCTGCCATTCAATGGCTCAGAGACGGCTTACAACTTATTGATCACGCCAAAGATTCAGAATATTTTGCCAAACAGGTAAAAGAGGATAGCAGTGTTTATGTGGTTCCTGCATTTGCAGGACTTGGAGCGCCCTATTGGGATATGGATGCCAGAGGATCCATTTTCGGGCTTACCCGCGACACCGGAAAAAATCATTTGATCAAAGCCACCCTGGAATCTCTGGCCTACAGAAGTAAGGACCTTATTCTTGCCATGGAAGAAGATTCAGGGGTAAAACTTACAGCCCTAAAGGTTGATGGGGGTGCCTGTGCCAATAATTATCTGATGCAGTTTCAGGCTGATATTTTAGATACCAAGGTTGAACGTGCAGAAATCATTGAATCAACCGCTTTGGGTGCCGCTTATTTGGCTGGTATAGGTGTAGGATTATGGAAAAAGGAAGATATCCTTAAAAACAGGAAGATCCAAAAGGAATTCATCCCCAAAATGGGTGAAGAAAAAAGGAATAAATTATACGCCACTTGGAAAAAAGCGGTTTCACGATCAATGAACTGGGAAGATTAACCCATAGAAGATAAAAATGAAAAAAGATATACAAGTTCCTGAAGTTAAAGATGTATTTATGGCGATTAGTCAGGAATACAATGAAGCTTTTAAATCAAATGACCACTATGCGTATTTGGTCAATAAAAAAGAAGTGCCCCTTGAAATGGTGCTCATAGTTTCCAAAGGTGTGGATAAGGAAAAGGAAACATCAGTCATGAGGCATAAAATTGAACGCTTACCGGCTCAATCCTTTGCGAAGGTAGAACTGATGCTGGAAGACCTGCTTGCCTTAAACAATCATTTTAAGGTGACCTTTTTTGAAGAGAACCGGATGTTTGAAAAAGAATTTATCTTGGAAAAAAACAGTCTTAAAGAAGGTGCGCTCAGGCACATAGATATATTAAATAAAAGAGGAGTCCTACTTAAATAATCAATCATGGCTAAACAATACGACCATATCAACAAACGCATCCAACAATTTATTTCACAGCAAAAGATCTTCTTTGTGGCAACGGCAACAGATAAAAGTCGCATCAACCTCTCTCCCAAAGGTATGGATAGTTTTAGGGTGATGGACGAGAAAAGAGTCTTGTGGTTGAATCTTACCGGCAGCGGAAATGAGACTGCGGCCCACCTGGGTGTTGACGGGCGTATCACCATCATGTTCTGTGCCTTCGAGGGGGCTCCCATGATCTTAAGACTTTATGGAAAAGGAAAAGTGATCAATCCCAATGATAAGCAATGGCCATCGGTTGTTGATCTGTTTCCAAAACAGGCCGGCACCAGACAGATCATTGATATTGATATAGAAATGGTACAGACCTCCTGCGGGATGTCGATCCCTTATTTCGATTTTAAAAAAGACCGCCTTCAATTGGATGAATGGGCTCAAAGCAAAGGAGAAGAGGGTATCAAGGAATACTGGAAGGAAAAGAATGAAGTCAGTATAGACGGCATTCCTACCCAAATACAAGAAGGCTACTAGCATGTCTTTATTTTCGAATCTTGACAGAGTTGAGCTCAGCTCCAGATTAGCAACAGAAACCTTCGATTTACTGATCATTGGCGGTGGTATCACAGGAGCCGGCATAGCTCTTGATGCCGCAACAAGAGGACTTGAAGTAGCTCTGGTAGAACAAAATGATTTTGCTTCGGGCACCAGTTCCAAATCGACCAAACTGATCCATGGAGGCCTGAGGTATTTAAAACAATTTGATTTTTGGCTGGTCAAGGAAGTTGGTTCCGAAAGGGCCATTCTTCATCAACTGGCACCTCATCTGGTAGTTCCTGATAAGATGATCCTGCCAATTATCGAAAATGGCACCTATGGTTCCTGGCTCACCTCAATAGGACTCAAAATCTATGATATTCTTGCCAATGTGGAGGGAGATGATAAACGGCTGATGCTCGATAAAGAAACTGCTTTAATCAAAGAGCCATTATTGCCTCCAACTATTCTTGAAGGTGCCGGATTTTATGCTGAATACAGAACCGATGATGCAAGGCTAACTATAGAGGTCCTTAAAACGGCTGTGAAACATAAAACTTTGGCCCTTAATTACGCGGAAGTCAAGTCCTTAAAAAATCATAACGGCACAGTGAGTGGCGCGCTGATTTATGATCATATTTTAGAAAAGGAAATATCAGTAAAAGCTCGCTATGTAGTCAATGCCACAGGACCATGGGTAGATGATGTTCGAGAGCATATGGATGCTGTCTCCAAAAGATCCAAAGGATTACAACTCACCAAAGGGGTGCATTTGGTATTCCCTTATGAAAAACTCCCGGTGAAGCAATCTGTTTATTTCGATGTGCCTGATGGCAGAATGATCTTTGCCATTCCAAGAGGGAAAATAACCTATGTCGGCACCACCGATACTAAATTCGAAAAGGAACCCGAAACCGTTCAGGTGGAACTTGTGGATACCTTATATCTGGTCAACGCCGTGAATAACATGTTTCCTGATATAAACCTGGAATTAGAAGATGTTATTTCAAGTTGGGCGGGTCTCAGACCGCTTATTTACGAAGAGGGTAAATCTGCCGGTGAACTCTCGAGAAAAGATGAGATCTTTGAATCTGATTCAGGATTGATTTCAATTGCCGGAGGTAAACTTACCGGTTACAGAAAAATGGCCGAACGCATTGTTGATCTGATCGAGAAAAGAGCTTCAAAAGATCATGACTTAAAGTTAAAAGCTATTCAAACCGAAAAGCTGCCACTCAATGAAAACCCTTTTAAAAATTACAAGGAAGTAAAAAGCTATGTCCAAGACATCCTTCCGGTTTGGCAAGAATATGGATTCAGTAAAACTGATATAGAATCATTGGTGCATCGCTATGGCCGGCAAACTGATCTTATATTTGACAAATTTCAGCAAATAGCAGATGAAGATGCTGAACTACGACTCGCCAAAGCTGAATTATGGTATGGTATTTACCATGAAATGGTCATCAAACCACTTGATTTTTTTGAAAGAAGAACAGGTAGGTTGTATTTTGACCCTTTTGAACTGGATCAATTGAAAGACCCCATCCTAAAAGAATTTGCCGATTATTTCAATTGGGATAAAGATACTTTGGTCTTGGAAAAAGAGCGTCTTGAAAAAGCGTTTAAGGGAATTAGGGAGTTTCAATAAGATTGTATGACAATTGATTTGAGATTGGAGATGTAAGATTGAAGATTTTTGATTTTTTCAATTACTCTTCCAAACTATAATTATTGATTAAATCATAGCGCTGCCTATAGCAATAATGAAAGAAGGAACGGAATTGCTTTCGAACT
>CBDULU010000121.1:0-6414 GCA_965368155.1 uncultured Flavobacteriaceae bacterium | reverse complement strand
TTTGTCATGACCAATCAATTCTTTGTTTTTATATGCAAGCGCAGTCGGTCCAATGGTCTTGATATAGACAGGTCTTGATCGATCATCTTCAATGACTTCCGTAAATTTACCAGAAATTTGAATCCCTGTACTCAGTTCAATGGTTCCCAAGTTTTTTGATTCAATCAATTTCTGTACTCCCTTCAACCCACCATTTCTGAGCGCCATAGAATTGGCATATTCCTCAAGTACAAAACTCAATTGTGCAAAATCAGGTGTGACAAATAATTGTGGTTGCGGCTTGGTGATGTCAAATTCAACCTTTGATGCATCTATTGAATAGGGAATTTTCTTTACCTTATCTCCCATACACCATTTGCTTTCACCTATAGAAGAAAGAAGACCCGCACCATAAATTTTTGGGTTCTTAAGTGTTCCTATCAAGCCGTATTCAACTGTCCACCAGTGCATATTTCTGATTCCGGCCATTTCACTGGCGGGGCCCATATTAGCTGAAATTAATGCAATTTGTTCTTCTGCTTCCTGTATTTCTTTTGGTTTGGTTGCAGGGTCCTCTTTAATGATAGATAAATGTCTTATCGCTTCAAACAGTTCAAAATCCCTTGCGGAAGAAATGGCTTTTGACCCGATCTCTCCAAAACGGCGAAGGTATTCTGCATATTCCGGATTAGCTATAATGGGAGCATGCCCTGCTGCTTCATGGATGATGTCTGGTGCCGGAGTATATTCTATATGATCGATCGTTCGGATGTCTGCTGCGATCACCAAAGTATTATAAGCCTGAAATTCCATAAAGGCATTGGGTGGAATAAAACCGTCAACTGAAACAGCTGCCCATCCTATTTCTTTTAGGATTCTGTTCATCCCTTCCATTTTGGGAATTTCCTCGACTGAAATCCCAGCTTTAGCCAGACCGGGAATATAAGATTCGTGAGCTACCTTTCTTAAATAATCCATATTCTTTCTCATCACATAGCGCCACACCGCTTGGTTCTGAGACGTATATTCGTCATATGGCTGCTTTAAAATAAAATCTCTCAGGTGGTATGGAAGTTTTTCCAATACTGAATTTGAAAGGTATGCTCGTTTCATTTTTAGCCTTTTTGTAAAGTTATGCAATTTTAAAATTTTCAATATTTTCACACATTGTCATTTTTTACAAAGTCATGTTGTTATTTTCATACCATTATGTATCAATTATTGACATTATATACCCTATTCTTTAAGAAATGAAGGGAATAATAAAATTAGGATATAAATTTAGCCCAATCATTATTTTTTTGCCTTGATTCAATACTTCTCAAACAATTAAATTTAACTAAATTAGCCACCAATCAAAATATTTTACCTGTATACAATGCTAAAACAAGGGCTTTTAACTTGCTTAATGATCCTTTTTCTTTCTTCTTGTAACACCTTACAAATCATAGACAAACCCATCACCTATGACGAAGAAAGAAAACAGCTCAGTTTGGATTATCTGGAAAAAAGATATGGGATCATCAAAACTGACCCCTCTATTGAACCGCGGATGATCGTTGTTCACTGGACAGCTATTCCTGATTTTGAAAAATCCTTTGACGCCTTTAAGCAAAGTAAACTCCCTAATACTCGCCCAGATATAACCGACGCCAGCGCTCTAAATGTATCGGCCCAATTTCTTGTTGACCAAAATGGAAAAATATACAGGCTACTACCTGAAACTACTATGGCAAGACACGTCATCGGCTTAAATCATTGTGCCATAGGTATTGAAAATGTCGGAGGAACCTCTGATATGCCTTTGACCAAAAGACAATTAAAATCAAATATCAAACTAATCACATATCTGAAAGAAAAATTTCCAAAGATTGACTATGTCATCGGGCATTTTGAATATACACATTTTGAAGATCATCCCTTATGGTTGGAAATTGATAAAGGCTATAGGACAGAAAAAACTGATCCAGGCAAAGATTTTATAAATAATATTAGAGTATCAACCTCTTTTTTGAACTGGGAACCTGTTCCTGACAAATCATAAATCATGACCAAATATTTCTTGCTTCTTTTACTCCCCTTGATGGGATTTGCTCAAAAACAATCTCTGGACAAACAATTGTTCGAAGCATATGATGATTTCAGGGAAATATCGCTTGATACCCGCCGATTTAAGCATCAGGATATACAGCCATTGATTGACAGTCTTAAGGAGGAAAAAGGTTTTGAAATAACCGTTTTGGGAAGATCCATTCAAGGGCGTAATATATCGATGATCAGTGTCGGAGAGGGAGAAACACAAATATTATTATGGTCCCAAATGCATGGTGATGAATCAACAGCAACAGCCTCTGTATTTGATATGATCAATTATTTGAAAACGGATAAAACTATTTTAAAAAATGTAAAAGTCCATTTTATTCCCATGTTGAATCCGGATGGTGCAGCTTTATTTACAAGACGTAATGCTATTGGGATTGACATTAACAGAGATGCGCTAAGACTTCAGTCACCGGAGTCGCAAATACTTAAGAAGGTTCGAGATAGTCTCGATGCAGATTTCGGATTTAATCTTCACGATCAGAGCAAATACTACAATGCCGTGCAAACGTCCAAACCGGCTACCATTTCATTTCTAGCTCCGGCTTTTAATGTTGAAAAAGATATCAACCAAACCAGAGGAAATGCCATGAGGGTCATCGGCAAAATGAACGGGATACTTCAAAGATATGCCCGAGGTCAGGTTGGAAGGTATTCAGATGAATTTGAACCGAGAGCCTTTGGCGACAATATGCAAAAATGGGGCACCAGTACAATACTTATTGAATCCGGAGGCCATTTTGAGGATCCGGAAAAACAGTTCATACGTAAACTGAACTATGTTGGCATATTATCTGCCATTGAGATGATCGGAACTGAAAGTTACCAAACTACAGGCCTGGACAAATATCTTTCAATACCAAAAAATGATCGTAAACTATTTGACCTTAAAATTGAAAACCTTTCTTTTTCCTATTTGGGATTAGATTTCATCGTTGATCTGGGTATCAATCAACATGAGATCGAAAATAAGACTCACAGTGACTTTTACTATCTGGGAAAAATCAGTGACATAGGTGATCTTTCAACACACTATGGTTATGAGACTTTGGACGCTGCTGGTTTCACATTCAAGGTTGGAGAAACCTATCCTAAAATACTGAACGATTTTGAAGAATTTATGAGCCTTGATTTTCTATCCCTTCTAACGCAGGGTTATACTTCTGTAAGCATCAACGGTGTACCAAAAGAAATCAAATTCACACCTATGCCCATGAACATCATTGACATCAAAAAGATTATGGTCCCTAAAAATAACACCTTACCTGCCTCACCGATCAATCTGGGAACTGACGCGACTTTTTTACTCAGCAAAAATGATCAAGTTGTTTATGCGGTTATCAATGGTTTTGTATACAATTTAATAGAAAACAAAAACAATATTAAAAATGCCGTTGTTAAATAGCACTTCTTAAAACGATAACAATCCAGATGAGACATGGCCTTATAATCATTTTACTTTCTTTTTCAATCTCATCATCCCTTTACGGCCAATCATCTCAGGGAAAAGTAATCAGTTTGGAGAATAAACTAGCCATACCAGAAGTTGAGATAACTGACGAAAATGGTAAAAAAGTTGAAATTTCAGACTACAATGGTCTTTTTTTTCTGAAATCTCCGGGTGAATATACATTTGACAAGAAAGGTTATATTTCTAAAACAATTTCTATTCAGGGATCTAAATTCATTCTTGTTGAAATGAGTGAAAAACCTTTGGATCTGGCAGAAGTAGTTATAAAATCAAGTAATTTTCAAAGTGAATTAAAAGAGATTTCCTCTAGCATCTCAGTAATTTCAGAAAATCTGATCAAAAGTAATGACGGCGTGAATATTGCGCCAATTTTAAATAGCGTTCCAGGTGTCTATATGCATAACGGTGCGCTCAATACAAATCGGATCACCATAAGAGGTATTGGTTCCAGAAATCTTTTTGGGACAAGCAAGATCAGAGCCTATTATGAAGATATTCCGCTAACCAATGGTTCAGGAGAAACCACTATTGAAGATATAGAGTTGCAGGGAATTGCCAGAATGGAAATCCTCAAAGGACCTTCATCCAGTCTTTATGGAGCAGGATTGGGAGGTAGTATTCAACTCATCGCCGATAAAGGTCTTTTTAATACACAATCCTTACAATCAGCCTATACTTTCGGTTCCTATGGCCTGCAAAAATTCTGGATCAATACAAATTTGGGTAACAAAACCAATGCAGCTAAACTAACTTATTCCAATACCCATAGCGATGGTTACAGAGATAATAATGAACTAAACAGGCAAACGATCACATTGGCTTCAAATCACTATCTCAATGATAAGAACAACCTTAACGTGCTTGCCAATTTCATCGACCTTAAAGCTTATATCCCAAGCTCACTTAATGAAGATGATTATATCAATGAGCCTACAAAAGCAGCCTTTACATGGGGCCAATCACAGGGTTTTGAGGATTATTCAAAATTTTTGCTCGGCTTGTCCTGGCAACACGAATACAATCAGAAATCAAAACAGATCAGTAGTGTTTTCGCAAGCTTATTGGACTCGTACGAGGCCAGACCTTTTAATATACTTGAACAAGGTACCAATGCCATAGGATTGAGAACAAGGTTTCAATGGACAGCGGGTCTGGAATTTTTTAATGACCTGAATCTTTTAAAAACCTACGAAAACCTCTATCAGGATTTTCCTCCGGGAACAGGAAGTGTACAAGGTTCATTGTTAAGTGATTTCAAGGAAAACAGATCTTATTTCAATCTGTTTATGGAAGCCAAGTATCATTTATCGCCCAAGTTTCTTATTGATTTTGGATTGAATTTGAATCAAACGGCCTATACCCTGGACGATAATTTTAATCAGGGAAATGATGATTTTTCAGGAGATTATCGTTTTGACGCGATCCTGTCACCTAAAATTGGCCTTAGCTACCATCTAGAAAGCAGCATGGTCTTTGCTTCTGTCAGTCATGGATTCTCTCCACCTAAACTTGAAGAAACCCTCTTGCCCGATGGGTTGATCAATAATAACATTCAACCTGAAACAGGCTGGAATTATGAAATTGGTAGCCGTGGAAAAATAATCAGCAATATTTTTAACTATGAAATATCGTTCTACTTGATGGACATCGATAACCTATTGGTTGCCCGTAGAATTGGAGATGATCAGTTCATTGGCGTCAATGCAGGTAATACGATACATAAGGGTCTTGAAATTGTATTGAATTATTTTTTGATCAACAAGGAGCAATTACAGCTAAGCCATTCCAATTCCTTTAGCTTGAATGATTATTACTTTAAGGAATTTCAAGATCTCGATGATGACTATTCAGGAAATGACTTGACGGGTGTTCCCGATAAAACTTTTTATTCCCAACTCAACTTAAACACATCTTTTGGGTTGTATGCATTTCTCAATTACCAGTATTATGGTGAGATCCCCTTGAGGGATGATAACAGTGTCTACGCAGACAGTTATCAATTGGTTAATTTGAAAACTGGTTTTAAAAAAGGATTGGGTAAGCATCTTTTGCTAGATGCCCAGATAGGGATAAACAACGTGTTCGATGAAAAATATGCTTCTATGCTTCAAATCAATGCAGGTAGTTTTGGAAACAATGCCCCTAGATACTACTATCCTGGTAATCCTTTGAATTATTATGCAAGTATCAATCTTACCTATACATTCTGAAAAATTGTACCTTTGAAACTAAATTACTGAATTATGAAAAAAATTAGCTTGATTATTATTTGTTTGTCATTTTTTCTAAGCCAATGTCAAAAGAATACTGAATTCAAAAGCGCTGATAATTTCGGTTATAGTGCTGAAACAGTTGTTGACGGGCTTGATATCGCTTGGGGCATGGAATTTCTGCCAGATGGATCTATTCTTATTGCCGAACAAGAGGGTAAAATGATGCTCTTTAAGGATGGCGAAACGACCCAAATAAAAAATGTGCCTGAGGTTGTTTATAAAAATCAAGGAGGCTTATTAGATCTGAAATTACACCCAGATTATACAAATAATGGCTGGATCTATTTTTCATTTTCAGGTAATCTTGAAAACGATGATGAGGGCGCCAATACGGTCATCATGAGAGCGCGTCTCAAGGAAAATGAGCTTATTGACAAAGAAGTAATTTATAAAGCCACTCCTAACACAAAAAAAGGCCAGCATTTCGGTTCAAGAATTGAATTTGATAAGGATGGCTATCTTTTCTTTTCTGTTGGTGACAGGGGTAACAGAGATGTCAATCCTCAAGATATCAACCGCGATGGTGGAAAAATCTACAGACTCAATGATGATGGAAGCATTCCTACTGATAATCCTTTTGTTTCGACTCCA
>CBDULU010000120.1:0-6479 GCA_965368155.1 uncultured Flavobacteriaceae bacterium | reverse complement strand
AAGACTTATATTTTGATAAGGTACTATTTTAGGACTGCTCCATTTGCCATTTTCATAATCACAAACGAGCATATGATCTGTATAGACTTGTCCAAAAGGCAGATTATTAAAATCTACCTGACTGATTTTTGAATTCTTTGTCTTTTCTATGGTGATCTTATGACTTACTTCTAAACTCATGATACTGGTATTTTTCACAAAAGTAATTATTATCGTTCAAAAAATATAGAAATGCCTTTTTTTTATGCATAAATCAGGAGGTTTGTCAAGGACTCATTTTATGTAGCAAAGACTTTCCTTCAAGTTAATTCCAAACAGGCTAGTGATTCAAAGCATTTTAATTCTTTACCTTTGCTTTGATTTCAAACAAATGGAAAGAAAAATCATAAAAACTTCAGATGGCTCATCGAGTGTTTATTTGCCCGAATGGGATGAAAATTATCATTCAAAACACGGTGCGATTCAGGAGGCCTATCATGTATTCATAAAGAGTGGATTGGATCTGTTTAAAGACGGAAGCACGCTTGGTATACTTGAAATGGGTTTCGGTACTGGACTGAATTGTATGATCACCTATCTGGAAGCCATAAAAAGGAACCTTACTATCGATTATATAGGTCTTGAAGGTTATCCTTTGGAATCTAAAATGATCTTTGAATTAAACCATTTAGAGCAATTGCAGGCGAAACAGGAGTCTAAGGTTTACCAAAGTATCCAGACCTCTGATTGGGATGTAAGCGTAAAGATCAGTCCGCAGTTCAATTTGACCAAAAGAGAAATCATGTTTGAGGACTATCAGGAGCATGAGGTTGTTGACCTCATTTATTTTGATGCCTTTGGTGCAAGGGTTCAACCAGAATTATGGACTGAGACCATTTTTAATAAGATGTATGAAGCTTTGAACAACAATGGTGTAATCGTTACTTATGCAGCCAAAGGAAGCGTTAGAAGAGCTATGCAGGCTGTCGGATTTAAAGTAGAAAGATTACCTGGTCCTCCGGGTAAAAGAGAAATGCTGAGAGGGATCAAATAGTTAACAACGGCATTATAAATGAATCATAGTATAAGTGTAAATTGATAGAAGAGTGAAATATTTAAGTCAATTGATTAGAGAAAAAAGCTTCTTGTTTTTATTGGTTCCATTTCTTTTTGGGATACTGTTTTTGATGATTCGTTATGGGAAAGGACCCTCACATCTATTGGTAAACCAATGGAATTCTCCCGCAATGGACACTTTTTTTAAATATATAACTCATCTTGGGGATGGAGCAGTATTTGCAATAGTGATTATCGTTTTGGCTTTTGTCAGATTTCGATGGGCAATGTATGAGCTGATAGCCGCCCTGATGACGCTGATCTTCGTTTTTATCACCAAGCAACTCCTTTTTAAGGGAATGCCAAGACCCACGAAATATTTTGAAAATGAGGAGGTTCTTCATTTGGTAGAGGGTGTGAAAATGCATGAATGGAACAGTTTTCCATCAGGGCATACCATTACAGCTTTCGCCATCTTTATGATCCTGGTTCTCGTTGTTAAAAATAATTATTTGAAATTTCTCTTTGTCATGATTGCTATTCTGGCGGGTTATTCCCGGGTATACTTATCCCAGCATTTTCTGGGAGATATATTTACAGGAGCCATCATTGGGAGTTTGATAGCGGTATGTAGCTGCTCTTTTGTAGACTATATAGGGATATTTAAAAAGGCGACTTGGATCGATAAAAATTTATCACAATTATTTGGTGAGAAACATGAGCAATAAGCAAAAACTAGGTGTACTGTTACTCATTTCCACTGCGATTAGAATGGTCGTTGGTGACAGTATTCAATTGGGTAATGATGAAGTATATTATTGGACCTATGCAAAGTTTCCTGACTGGAGCCATTTTGATCATCCCCCAATGGTTGGGCTTTTTGAGCAACTTTTTACGCTAAATCTGTTTTTTGAATCAGAATTGGCGTTACGACTTGGTTTTATTGTCTCCGGAACCCTCAGTACTTTATTGATGTATTTAATAGGGAAGGAGATCAAAAATGAAAGAACCGGACTCATAGCTGCTGTTCTGTTTAACACAAGTATTTATGGGTTTATCATCAGTGGTCTTTTTATCATGCCCGATGGACCTATGGTTTTGTTTTGGATGACTTCACTCTTATTTTTTATCAAATACCAAAAAGCAACAGAAAAACGAAACATTAATTTGTTTCTCAGTCTTTCCCTGATCAGTGTTTCTCTGGGGATTTATGCTAAGTATCAGTCAGTATATTTACTTTTTGGCTATGGCTTATTTTGGCTGCTCTATAAAAGGGATCAGCTAAAAAATCCAATTCTATATGTTAATTTATGCTTTACGGCTCTTATTGTATTTATCATCTTTTATTGGAATTACCTGCATAGTTTTAGCGGGATGAGCTATCATTCAGAACGAGTGACCCTGTTCAGTCTTGATTTTAATCTGGATTCTTTTTTAAGGGAGGCCGTTGGACAGATCGCCTATAACAATCCCTATAACTATATTGTGATTTTGATGGCACTTTTCGCTTTCAAAAGGAAGAAGTATATAGACCCTCCATATTTTCGATTATTACTTTTTATAAGTTTGCCTCTTATTTTGACTACACTCTTTTTTTCTCTTTACAGGGATACCCTTCCTCATTGGTCTGGAGTAGCTTTTCTGTCACTAGCTATTTTAGCTGCAGCTCATCTTTCAGAGCGACTTAAAACTCCAGTGTTGACTGTAACTTTAGTATTGATATTTTCTCTTGTCTTGCTTGGAATGGGAGTGGTGAATAAAGGTTGGGGCATTGACTCAGTAACGGGTGTACAAGAAAAATCAAAAATGGGAAAAAATGATCCCACATTAGATATGTATGGTTGGGATCAGTTTAAAAATGAATTAAGTACTTTGGAAGCTGAGCAACCTGAATTGGTGAGCCTTCCCCTTGTTTCCAATAAGTGGTATCCGGGATCTCATTTATTCTACTATGTGGCTCGTCCAATGGGTAAAAATCTTTTCGTTTTGGGAGACATGAAGGACATGCATAAGTACTATTGGATCAATCAAACCATGCCACCTTTAATCGAGGGTCAAGATGGTATTTACATCACTTATAGTAGAAATTTCAAAGACCCTGTTAAAGTCATGAACTCGTATTTTACTCAGATGACTTTGTTAAAGGAATTTCCTGTACAACGATCAGATAAAACGGTAGAATACGGCTATATTTATTTGCTTCAAGGCTATAAAAATAGTAACTTAGAGGAACAATAAAAGACCGATGTCATGACTGAAGCTAAATTCGTCAAGCGTAAACGACCGAATTATGTCAGGGCGATTATTCTGCTCGTTATTTTAATACTGGTTATTTTCGTGTTTTATAATGTAGAAACCTTATTCTCATTTTTGTTTGAGATCAAAGAATAGCGAATCGAACAAGTAGTGAAAACAATTGTACCTTTTAACAAAGGTATGTAAATGGGTTTTTGACTCAGTTGATCAGTTTATGCCTTAATCAATGCTTTGATTCAGCATTTCCCACAGTTTGTCTTTTAATTCTGTTAACCCGGTTTGATCAAGTGATGAGATAAATACATGCGGTAGATCTTTCGGAATTTCAGGAATCAATTCTGATTTTAATTCTTCATCCAGCATATCAGATTTGGAGATCGCCAGTAACCTATCTTTGTCGAGCAATTCAGGATTGTGCTTCTTAAGTTCATTGAGCAGAATGTCATATTCCTTTTGGATATTGTCGCTATCGGCGGGAATCATAAACAGTAAACTTGAGTTTCTTTCAATATGCCTGAGAAAGCGATGTCCCAATCCTTTTCCTTCTGCCGCACCCTCAATGATACCCGGAATATCAGCCATGACAAAACTTTTGAAATCACGATATTCCACAATTCCTAAATTGGGTTTTAAGGTGGTAAATTCATAATCGGCAATTTTTGGTTTCGCCGAAGTGATGACCGATAGTAAGGTAGACTTTCCTGCATTTGGAAAACCAACGAGACCGACATCCGCAAGGAGTTTTAACTCGAGTTGATACCACCCTTCTGAACCTTCAACGCCAGGTTGTGCATACCTGGGTGTTTGATTTGTTGATGATCTGAAGTGCCAGTTTCCACGGCCTCCCATGCCTCCTTCAGCAAGGACTATTTCCTGATGATCATCTGTGATCTCAAAAAGCACTTCTTGTGTTTCACCATCCTTGACGATTGTCCCAAGAGGGACATGGACATAGATATCTTCACCGTCTTTCCCTGTACTTCTGTTTTTACTTCCGGCACCCCCGTGATCAGCCTTATAATGTTTTTTGAACTTAAGATGAAACAGGGTCCACATATTCTTATCACCGCGCAGGATCACATGTCCTCCGCGACCTCCATCTCCACCGTCAGGGCCTCCTTTTGTGATGTATTTTTCCCTGTGCAAATGCACGGAACCTTTACCCCCGTTTCCGGAAGCGGCAAAGATCTTAATATAATCAACAAAATTTCCTTCTGTCATAATGGTTGATAAAGAGATTAATTTTTAGTAACGGCTTATCCGTTACAGTGTATCTATGACATCTTCCAACCTAGAAGTAATGTCATTTATAGAACCTACACCATCAACCCCAAAATATTTATTTTGTTTTTGATAGTAGTCCTTTAATATGGCAGTTTTCGATTCGTATTCATTGAAACGATTCCTGATTTTACTTTCGTCCTGATCGTCTGATCGTCCACTGGTTTTTCCTCGGTTCAACAATCTTTCTACAAGGAGGTTTTCAGGAACTTCAAGGGCTACCATACCGCTGATACTTGTATTTTTTTCCTGCAGGAATTCGTCAAGCGATGCCGCTTGTGATTCTGTTCTTGGAAATCCATCAAAAATAAAACCATTGGCATCAGGATTCTTGTTTACTTCGGCTTTTAACATGTCTATGGTGACTTGATCCGGAACCAGATCTCCCTTGTCCATATAGGATTTGGCTAGCAAACCTAATTCAGTTTCATTTTTAATGTTAAACCTAAAAACGTCACCGGTAGAAATGTGAATTAAATTGTATTTACTTTTTAATAAATCTGCCTGAGTGCCTTTTCCTGCTCCCGGAGGTCCGAACAATACTATATTTTTCATGTCAATTAAATTATATCTGTATTTCTTTCTGTTCAATTTATAACTTCAATTGATAGATGTCAGGAAGGTTTCTTCCCAATCCGTCATAATCCAAGCCATAACCCACAATAAATTTATCTTCAATCGATTTGCCAATATAATCTATGGGCAATTCTTTTCTAAACACATCAGGCTTAAAAAACAGGGTTGCGATCATCAATTTTTTCACCTGTTTATCACGAAAAATATCATAAATCTCAGCGAGCGTATTACCGGTGTCGATAATATCCTCTAGGATAACCACCGTTTTTCCGGTGAGATCTTCATTAATACCCACCAGATGCTTGATTTTTCCAGTTGAATTAACGCCTTCATAAGAGGCCATTTTCACAAAAGTGATATGGCATTCATGAGGGTAATTTCTAACAAAATCAGCCGCGAACATAAACGAACCATTAAGGATTCCAATAAAGATTGGAACCTCGTCAGGACCAATATCCTCAGCAATCTGATTCGCCAGGAATTCAACGTACCGATTGATCTTATCCTTATTGATAAACGGAACGAAATGTTTGTCGTGAATTTGAATACTTTCCATTGTTAATTAACTGATTTTAATCAAATAAGATGATGTTTCAACATCATGAATTTGTAAGAAAATGCAAAAATAGGTAAAAACTAAAAACCTTTTAGGAAATATCTCCTAAAAGGTTTTTATATCAATTGAATTTTTTAATTGAGGATCAGTTTTTAGCTCTTAGCCTTTTTATCTAACTTTTCAGTCGTATCATACATAATTGGTGATGCAATAAATAAAGATGAATAGGTACCTACAATAACACCAATGATCAAGGCAAACATAAATCCTTTGATTGAGTCACCTCCAAAAAGAAAGATGGCAAGTAATACGATAAGGGTAGTCAAAGAGGTGTTAACCGTTCTTCCTAAAGTACTGCTCAGAGCTGTATTTACCGTTCTTGAGTATTTCCACATCGGATGTTTATTGCTAAACTCACGGATTCGGTCAAAGATAACCACCGTATCATTTAGTGAGTAACCTACCACCGTTAGGATGGCTGCAATAAACGATTGTCCGATTTCCATATCAAATGGCAATACTTTATACAATAATGAGAAGATGGATAATACAATCAATACATCATGGAATACAGCAACCACTGCACCTAAACTGAATTGCCATTTTCTAAACCTGATCAGGATATAGAGAAATACCACGATCAATGACCCGATAATGGCCCACAATGCAGATTGCTTAATATCATCGGCAATAGTCGGTCCTACTTTGATCGATTGCATGATTCCAACATTCATATCATTGTCAGCTCCTTTGAATTGATCATAAGTGATTCCTT